>NZ_JAKJSW010000027.1:0-41833 GCF_050337375.1 Vibrio makurazakiensis
GGAATCACGTGTGGGTAATCACCGTAACGTTCACCGCTTAATTCAACGTTCAGTTGGCCTTCAGCGCTGATTTGGTAGCGATATTCACAACGCATACCGAAATCAAATACAGGTGGAGCAATGATGCTGGTGGTCGTGATCTCTACCTTGCCATTTACCTGTTCAACGTTCACGCATTCAAGGTCAATGCTACGGAAGTGCTCTTGCATGATCTGCAGGTGTGCAGGCTCCCAGTAACCATCGTGCTCTTGCTTATGGTTATCGATCATTGGTTTGAAGAAGTTTAGTTTTGGTTCTGACTTAATCAGCTCTTCACCGTTTACTAACCATGACGTTAGCTTGCCGTTCACTTTCGAGAAGTTCAGAGCAAAGTTGTGGCCTTTGATTAGGTAAGCGAGGCGAGATTCTTCCACATTCAGTGCTGTAGCATTGTTGTTAGTAAATGCTTCTAGCTGCGCTGTATTCTCTTTTACTTGGAATTGGTAAACCGCGATATCGTGGTTCGCTTCGCTGTAAGGCGTGCGAGAATCTTTACGTACCGTGAAGTTCACAAACACTTCGCGCTCATCAAGCTCAGGTAAGCTTAGAGTCAATTCACGACTTGAGTTTTCAGCTAGCTCTTCCACTTTGATGTGCTGTACAGCAATGGTCTCACCTTCAGCGCGAATTTCTGCTGTGATGGTGTAGTCATTGATGTTTGAGAACCAAAGTTTGTTATCTACCGTGAATGTACCGTCTTCAGCGTTGAAGTCGCGAAGCTTCACAGGCGCAATGACTTGCTTATATTCTTTTAAGCCCGGGCCAGGTGTTTGGTCTGGGTAGACCAAACCGTCCATGCAGAAGTTGTAGTTGTTCGGGTAGTCGCCGTAGTCACCGCCGTATTTGTAGAATTCAGTACCTGCTTCATCACGCGCTAGAATGCCGTGGTCACACCATTCCCAAACATAGTGACCTTGAATAGCATCATGCTTGTAGAACACGTTTTGGTATTCAGTTAGACCGCCAGGGCCGTTACCCATTGCGTGCGCGTATTCACAGATGATGCGTGGTTTTTCGTGTGGGAATTCACCGAAGGCATTCATCAGCTGAGCGCGTGAGTACATGGTTGAAATGATATCAACTACTTCAGCATCACGGTCTTCTTCGTAGTGAACCAGACGTGTGTCATCAATCGCTTTTGCCGCATCGTACATAGAACGAATGTTACAACCGTAGCCAGACTCGTTACCTAGTGACCACATGATGATTGAAGGGTGGTTCTTTTGTGCGTGGATGTGACGTTCGATACGTTCAACAAACACTGCTTCCCATGCTGCATCGTTGGTGATGCGGCTTAGGTCGTCAACGTTAGCAAAACCATGTGTTTCTACATCGGTTTCGCCCATTACGAATAGGCCGTAAATATCACACAGTTCGTAGAAGCGTGGGTCGTTCGGGTAGTGTGCCGTACGTACTGAGTTGATGTTGTGTTGCTTCATCAACACTAAGTCTTTCTCTACGCGATCCATGCCAACAGCACGACCTTTTAGGTGGTCGTTGTCATGGCGGTTAACACCATGCAGCATTACGTATTTGTTGTTGATGTAGAACAGACCATCGCGAACTTTAATATCACGGAAACCAACACGCTGTGGAATCACCTCTAGCACTTTGCCATCGGCGTCTTTTAGCGTTAGCAATAGTTGGTAAAGGTAAGGGTTTTCAGCGTTCCATTGAATTGGGTTAACCACATCAATAGAGAATTGAGTATCGGCATTGCCGCCAGTCTGTTGGTTAGGAACAGTTAGGTTATCTACTGAGCCTTGCGAGATAACTTGGCTGCCATCAAGCAATGCGTACTCAAGGGTTGCGTTTGCAGCGGCTGCTAGGTTTTCTAGTGCAACGTTGCACGATAGGGTCGCGCTTTGGTAAGCATCATCAAAGTCAGTACGAACGGTAACATCTTGTACGTGAAGCTGTTCTTTACCCACTAGGTAAACATCACGGAAGATACCGCCAGTCCACCACATGTCTTGGTCTTCAATGTAGGTCGAGTCTGCCCATTGCATTACACGAATTGAAAGTAGGTTGTTGCCTGATTTCACTTGCGCTGAAATGTCGAACTCAGCCGTTAGGCGGCTGCCTTTACTGAAACCCACATATTCGCCGTTTACGTAAACTTCGAAGTAAGTCTCTACGCCGTCAAATTTGATGATGGTTTGTTTTTCGTCCCAGCTTTCGCCAAGGAAAAAAGAGCGTTGGTATGCGCCTGTTGGGTTGTCTGATGGTACGAAAGGTACATCAATTGGGAATGGGAAACCTTCATCTGTGTATTGAAGATCGCCGTGGCCTTCCATTTGCCACATGTTTGGAACCGTGATGTTCCCCCAATCGCTCATCTCCTGAGAGTAGAACTCTTCAGGAACCAGCAGTGGGTTGGTGAAATAGCTGAAATTCCATTGGCCACTCAATAATTGAAAGTGGCTGCTAAGTTCACGCTGAAACGTTTTTGCATTTTTTTCTGATGCGTACGAGAAGAAGTATGCACGCGGTGCCATACGGTTCTCATGTAAGTTCAGGAAGTTTTCCCAGTTGTTCACGTTGCCTCTCTCTCGGTCTGAATGCAATTTGCTGACCGACGTTCTTATGCGTAATTGGGTCGTAGTGAATACGAGTATTTTTGGACTGAGGTAATTATTAGTAAAACTTTTACTAAATGAAAATGGTGAAAACGTTTTACTTTAACCTCATCACGTTTTTTGTGGTCTTTTTACGGTGCTGTGTGATCCACTTAAAAGAATGCTATTTGGTTCTAAATGCAATGGGTTGATAGGGGGCTAGAGGCGTATGAAAGGTAAAAAAAAGCCACAGATTGAGGTCTGTGGCTTGATTTTAGATTTAGTAAAATAAGTAATTACTTTGTGGTGTCTCGAAGTTTTAATTTACTAGGAACGTAGGTTCTTAAAGGGATTGTACGGCCATCGCGTGACTTCTCTATCAGTAAGTTGACCCCTTGAATCCCCATCATTTCAGAATGAATTCGGACAGTAGACAGCGATGGGAAGGTGAACTTAGCTGTTGGAATGTCATTCACACTGATTAAAGAAATATCTTGAGGAATGCTTAGGCCGTGCTCATGTATTGCACGTAAAACACCAATAGCAATGGAGTCTGAGGCAATAAATAGTGCGTTAGGGTGATTGCCTTTAGAAAGCATTTCCTTTGCTAGCTTGTAGCCTGATGAGCTTGAGAAGTCACCACGATAGATATCACTCTCACTGACAACTTGCTTTAGTTTTCCATATTCAGCGAAAGCGACTTCGCGAATATCAGGCGTATTGATATCATCCTGACCGCCAATAAAACCAATGCGTTGATAGCCTTGATCTACAAAGAAGTCGGTAATTTCTTTACTGATCCGGGTAAGGTCAATATCAACAGAATCATAAGGTTGGTTGTGCTCAGTAAAATCAACATAGCAAATGTTGTCGGTGTACTTTTTAGCTTGAGCCAATACTTCAGGGGAAGTTCTTCCTACTAACAAAATACCATTGATATGATTCTTTTCTAGTTGGATTTTACTTTCATAACAACTGGTTAGCTCAACACCTAACTTATCACACTGAGTTTCAATACCGTGTCGAATAGACAAGTAATATGGGTCATTCACTTCAGCTTCTTGTTTATAGTTATAGAGAGCAAGGAAGTGGTGCTTTTGCTTTTTATTCGGCACGTTTCTACGAGAGCTTGTTGTTTTGTATTCCAGCTTCTCTGCAATTTCAAAGATACGTCTTTTGGTCTCTTCCTTGACACTTAGTGTTGGGTCGTCATTGAGAACCCGAGAAACCGTCGCGAGTGAAACGCCTGCTTCAGTTGCTATATCTTTTAACGTTGCCATATTTACATCCTGTTTTTTGGTGCGAATAAGGTGTGCGGGAGACAAAACGCACTGCACCTAAATCTTTTCTGCGTCTATTGTAATCAAACACCACGTCATTGCATTAACTTTTAGTAAAATTTTCCAGTCCAAATCATAGATTTTAATCATTGTTGAATATCAAACATAAATTCTTACATATCAGCATCTTATTGGTGCTTGCTTTAGATTTGTTCATTCTATCTTTTGAGTCGTGTTTATGTGTGATTTGTGTAAACGTTTACACAATGCGCGATTGATCACAGATCAACGGCGAAGTTGATTGCTACAATTTCCGCAGTTGAGAAGTGAGTTATTAAAATTTAACTGTCTTCTAATATGAATAATTAAGAGGGGCGCACTGTGAAAGTACTGGTAACTGGTGGCATGGGTTATATCGGAAGTCACACTTGTATTCAGATGATACAAGCAGGCATGGAACCGATCATTGTAGATAATTTATGTAACAGCAAGGAAGAAGTACTCCAAAGGATCGAGGCACTAACGGGCAAGAAGCCGACGTTTTATTTAGGTGACATCCGAGACGAGTCTTTTCTTAATACCGTGTTTTCTCATCACAATATTCAAGCGGTTATTCATTTTGCTGGGCTGAAAGCAGTCGGTGAATCAGTCGCTAAGCCTTTGGAATACTACGATAATAATGTTAGTGGCTCATTGGTTTTGGCTCGCAGTATGAAAAAAGCAGGCGTGAAAAGCATTGTCTTCAGTTCTTCTGCAACGGTTTATGGTGACCCTGAAGTTGTCCCTATTACAGAGAGTTCCCCAACCGGTGCAACGACGAATCCTTACGGTCGTAGTAAGTACATGGTGGAAGAGTGCTTGAGCGATGTATTCAAGTCTGACCCTGAGTGGAGTGTAACATTACTGCGTTACTTTAACCCTGTCGGCGCACATGCTTCAGGCACGATGGGAGAAGACCCGCAAGGCATCCCAAACAACCTGATGCCTTTTATTGCACAGGTCGCGGTAGGTCGAAGAGATAAGCTTGCTGTATTTGGAAACGATTACCCAACTCCAGATGGTACCGGTGTTCGTGATTATATCCATGTTATGGATTTAGCCGATGGTCACGTCGCAGCACTTCAAGTGGTTGGTGAAAAAGCGGGCCTGCATATTTATAACCTTGGCACTGGAAAAGGTTCAAGCGTACTTGAAATGGTTGATGCATTCGCAAAAGCATCGGGAAAGCCTGTGCCTTATGAAATTTGCCCTCGACGTGAAGGTGATATTGCTGAGTGTTGGGCGAGTACCGCAAAAGCTGAACAAGATCTCGGTTGGAAAGCGACACGCACTGTAATGGAAATGACAGCCGATACCTGGAACTGGCAATCAAATAATCCCAATGGCTACTCCCCGGAGTAATTGAATCTAGCAGTTGAAGCCGTAGTTCTAGTGTCTGTTCTCTGTGCTTTCCAATTTTCTTGGGGAGTGCAGATAAAATAAATTTTAAAGAGTTGAGTAAGTTATATGTCAAATGTTGAGTTTAACCCTGTTGATCACCCACACCGTCGTTATAACCCACTAACGGGTCAGTGGGTTCTAGTGTCGCCGCACCGAGCGAAACGCCCGTGGAGTGGCCAAGACGAAGCACCATCCTTTGAGCAATTACCAACATACGAAGAAAGTTGCTTTTTGTGCCCTACGAATACAAGAATTTCTGGTGATACAAACCCCGATTACCCAGGTACTTATGTTTTTCCTAATGACTTTGCGGCATTAATGCCAGATACACCAGATGTACCAAAATCGGATAACCCCCTGTTCCGTTCTTCTAGCGCACGTGGATTAAGTCGAGTGATCTGTTTTTCACCAGATCACAGCAAAACACTACCAGAATTGTCTGTTCCAGAGATACGCACCGTTGTGGAAACTTGGAACGATCAAATTGAAGAGTTAGGTAAAGAGTATATTTGGGTGCAAGCATTTGAGAATAAGGGTGAAACCATGGGGTGTTCTCAACCCCACCCACATGGACAAATTTGGGCAAATAGTTTTTTACCTAATGAAATTGAGCGTAAAGATAAGCTATTGAAAGAATACCAATTACAAAATGGGTCAAACTTATTGGTGGATTACGTAGAGTCTGAAGTGAAAGACGGATCTCGTACAGTTGTTGAAACCGAACATTGGATTGCGGTTGTACCATACTGGGCTGTATGGCCTTTCGAAACTATGCTACTGCCTAAGACGCATATACGACGCATGAATGATTTAACGAATGAGCAACGCGACGATCTTGCATTAGCCATTCAAAAGCTCACGACTCATTATGACAACTTATTTGAGTGCTCATTCCCATACACAATGGGTTGGCACTATGCGCCTTTCTTTGAGGAAGGTTCAGACATCGATCATTGGCAGTTACATGCATTGTTCTACCCACCGCTACTTCGTTCAGCATCTATTAGAAAGTTCATGAGTGGTTTTGAGGTTTTGGCTGAAACTCAACGTGATTTGACTGCAGAGCAAGCAGCCCAGCGTTTACGCGACGTGAGTGATGTTCACTACAAAGAGCAGTCATAAATTCAAGTAGTACCAGCTAAAAGCTCCCGACACTTTGCCTCACTATTTGAAGGTGGCGCGTTGCTGCCATTTCAACAGTGAACTACAAGCTAGTGAATAAAAAGAATGAAAGTGGTGCCAGTAATAGGGCCTCAAAATATAAAGAGAGAATTAACAATGTCTGACTTAATCCAAAACGTGAAAGCGTCTTTCAATGCGGTTCTGAATTACGCACCGACACACATCATCCAAGCTCCGGGGCGAGTTAACCTGATCGGTGAGCACACCGACTACAACGATGGTTTTGTCCTACCGTGTGCTATTAACTACCAAACGGTTGTCGCAGCAGCGAAACGTGATGACAACATCGTACGCGTCGTGTCTGTCGATTACGGCAACGCTGTGGATGAATTCGACCTGACTCAAGAGATCACATTCCAACAAGATAAAATGTGGGCAAACTACATTCGCGGTGTGGTGAAGTGCTTAAAAGGTCGTGGCTTTGAATTTAAGGGCGCGGATATTTCAGTAACGGGTAACGTGCCTCAAGGTGCGGGTTTAAGCTCTTCTGCTGCATTAGAAGTGGTGATTGGTCAGACGTTCAAGGTTCTTTATAACTTAGAGATTAGCCAAGCTGAGGTTGCACTAAACGGTCAGCAAGCTGAAAACGAATTTGTTGGTTGTAACTGCGGCATTATGGATCAGATGATTTCTGCTGAAGGCCGTGAGAACCATGCGATGCTTTTAGACTGCCGTAGTCTAGAAACACAGGCGGTTTCAATGCCTGAAGACATGTCGGTTGTGATCATCAACTCGAATAAGAAACGTGGTTTAGTTGATAGTGAATACAACACGCGTCGTGAACAGTGTGAAGAAGCGGCGCGTATCTTTGGAGTACCAGCACTACGTGATGTCACCATTGAACAGTTTAATCAGAAAGTGAGTGAGTTAGATGAGCTAGTCGCGAAACGTGCACGCCATGTTATTACTGAAAACGACCGCACTGTAGAGGCCGCTGAAGCTTTGCGTAACCATGACATGAAGCGCATGGGGCAATTAATGGCGGAGTCTCATGCATCTATGCGTGACGATTTTGAAATCACCGTTAACGAAGTCGATGTGTTAGTAGATATGGTCAAAGATGTGATTGGCGAGCAAGGTGGTGTTCGTATGACGGGTGGTGGTTTTGGTGGCTGTATTGTTGCTTTAGTTCCGCCAGCATTAGTGGATGACGTTAAAGCAGTGGTTGAAGAAAAGTACCAAGCAGCTACAGGGTTAAAAGAGTCTATCTATGTGTGCCAAGCTAAAAATGGCGCAGGTTTGATTGCTTAGCGTTTATTTCATTGTTTAACGCGATGTTAAGTTATCGTTCAAATTGTCGTAAGTAATAAAATCTTGTTGGGATAAGGCGTGTTATGTCAGAGCAAATCAGAGTACCAAACTTAGCAGAATCCATGACTCGTGAAGTCGCAAAAGATGGGCAACCTGCCAATGTTATTGAGCTACGTAATCGAAATGGCATGACCGTGACGTTTATGGATATTGGTGCGACATGGTTAAGTTGTACGCTACCAGTTAAAGGTGATGATCGTGAAATGCTTTTAGGCGTAGCCAGTATTGGTGACTTCTATGCTCAACAAGCTTATATGGGGACGACAGTTGGACGATACGCGAACCGAATTGCACAAGGTCAGTTTGATATTGAAGGGCAAAGCTACCAAGCTTCAACAAATCAAGCGGGCAACACCTTACATGGTGGTGATGCAGGTTTTGATAAACGACGCTGGGACATAATCGAGTGCAGTGAACGCTCTGTACTCTTTTGTCTTGAGTCGGCAGATGGTGACCAAGGGTTTCCTGGCAACCTAAAGGTATCGGTACGTTTTGAGTTAACGGACGATAACCAAGTGTCGATTAGCTACCTTGCAAATACAGATAAACCAACCCCTGTTAATTTAACAAATCATGCTTATTTTAATTTGCTTGGCGCTGATAGAGGCTATGACTGTTTAGGGCATATTGTGAGTATTAACGGCTCTCAATACCTTCCAACTAACGAGGTTGGTATTCCCCTTGGTAATCTTAAATCAGTGAAATCAACCAGTTTCGACTTTACAAAGCCTATGGTCGTTGCTGAGCGTTTACTGGGGGATGAGCAGCAAAAGTCTGCGAAAGGGTATGATCATTCTTTCTTACTTGCGGAGCAATGCAAGAACGGGGATTGTGCAGCAACTGTGACTTCACCTGATGGATTAGTCACGTTAAAAGTCTTTTCTAGTAAGCCAGCTATGCAGTTATATACGGGAAATTGGCTAGCAGGTACGCCGAATCGAGCTCAGGGAACATATCAAGACTACGCAGGCATAGCATTGGAAACCCAGTTCTTGCCAGATTCACCAAACCACCCAGAGTGGAAGCAAGAAAGTTGTATTGTGATGCCTGAAAAGGAATACCACTATCAGACGCGTTATGCATTCTGCTTTTAAACGCGATTATATGTAAAACCACTGCACCAGAGTTAAAAAAGCTAGTCTCAGACTAGCTTTTTCGCATTTTATTTATCTTCAACTGTCCAGTAGATAACGACTTCTTTCTTTCCCCATTCCCTGGCTTTTTTAACATCGTTACCCATATAAATATCTATCTTCTTTTTCCAACGTTTGTTCATTTTATCCAGTACTTTGAACGTACCATCAAACCCTTCGATCTTCACTTCTTGATTATGAGTCAGCCCCATTTCGATCAGATCTCTCGAAACCGCAATCGACTTCATTCCTGGTTTTAGAGTATCTCCCCAGGCTGCGAGGTTTGGGGTCGAATCCGTTTCCCCCACGCTAGACGTATAGGCACTAGCGGTCACTTTCAGAGACTGTTCACCATCGCTACAGCCTAATAGTGTCGTAAGTGAAAGCGCGACTACGATTAAACGTTTTAAATCCATTTTACTTCGATTCCATTTTTGTTAGATAAACCAGATGACTATGTTGTTATTTTTCCTAATTGTGCACGCCGTATCATAACTCTTTGRGAGGTTATGAACCATTAAGATTTAGGCTTAACATTCAATAACTAAGAACGGTAGCTATTGTTGTTTTGTGCAGAAAACCACTGTGTCATGAAATCGGTAAAGGTTGATAGTTTGGTGCTTTGACGTAGCTGTTGAGGATAAATGACATAAATGTTGCTCTGAGCAATAAAGTAAGACTCAAGAACTTGTACCAAAGCGCCAGATTTAAGGGCCGGCTCGACCAAGTAACAGGGCATTTTTATAATGCCTTTTCCACGTTTCGCAGCCTTGAGTAATAGAAAGTTGTCATTAATGTGCATGTCACCTTGGGTCTCAACTTCAAAGGTTTCACTGCCATCAAAAAATTGCCACTTGTTTAGGTGAGGGTCGCACAAACAATTGTGTTTATTTAGCTCGACAGGGTGACTAGGCGTACCGTGTTTATCTAAGTAATCAGGCGCAGCACAGCATATGTGTTGATACGGCATGATCTTTTTCGCAATCATGTTTTCTGGTGGGTTGTTGGTTGCTCTTATTGCTAAGTCGAAATGGCTTGTGGCTAAGTCCTCTCGGTTATACCCAACGTCAATATCAAATTCGATTTCTGGGTATTTCTTTTGAAAATCATGGCAAATATCAATTAAGAAACGATGGCTAAAAATCGTAGGTGCAGTGATCCTTAGCATACCGTTTACTTCACTCTTGGTGTGGTCGAGCTCTTTTTCTAATTGAACAATTGAGTCATTAATCGTTCTCATTTTATCGAGAATTTTTTCACCAGCCGCAGTCAAACGAACGGTTCTCGTTGAGCGGATCAAAAGGCTTGTTTCTAGCTCTTTTTCTAGTTGATTGATTTGTGAAGACAGATAGCTGCGAGATATGCCAAGTTCGTCCGCAGCTTTGGAAAAGCTGAGTTGTTTCGCGACTTCGCCAAATAGAGCATAACGCTCAAATCGTTTGTGCATCTTGTGCATAGCCGTGGCCTATATTGCTCTAATTGAGAAAACTGCGTCTAGGGTATCGTTCAATATAAAAGTTAATCAACTGTTATTGTGCTTTATATCGAATTATCTTTTCTCTTTTTTGGGTTTAATTCGACTGCTAGCGGTGCGTATACTGTGATGAGTAAGTCGATGTTGATTAACAAAAACTCGATACAACAAAATTATAAAGGGGCAGTACCGTGGATAACGAACAACAAGTATTTTCACCATTGGTTCAAGGTTATTGGCGTATGGCTGAGTGGGGTATGTCTACTCAGCAGCAGTTATCATTTTTGAAGCAACACGTTGAAGTTGGCATTACGACTGTTGATCACGCTCCTGTGTATGGCGCGTCTGCCTGCGAAAGTATGTTTGGTGATGCGTTGGCACTAGATAAAAGCATGCGCGATAAAATCCAGATCGTGTCGAAGTGCGGTATTTACCCTGAAAACACCAGTGACACTAATAAGCGTGTTTCTCACTATAACAGCAGTAAATCTGCGATTTTGGATTCAGTAGACGAGTCTCTATCGCGTTTAAGAACGGATCACCTTGATGTACTGYTATTGCACCGCCCTGATTTATTAATGGATGCAGACCAAGCAGCAGAGGCTTTTGCTGAGTTAAAAGCACAAGGTAAGGTGAAG
The DNA here is from genome assembly GCF_050337375.1 of Vibrio makurazakiensis. NCBI lineage: Bacteria > Pseudomonadati > Pseudomonadota > Gammaproteobacteria > Vibrionales > Vibrionaceae > Vibrio > Vibrio makurazakiensis. The sequence goes on from NZ_JAKJSW010000027.1 coordinate 11,056, forward strand.
CACTTTGGCGTGTCTAATTTCACGACGTCTCAATTCGATTTATTGCAATCGCGTTTAGATACACCACTTATCACCAACCAAGTTGAAATTAACCCAGTTAACTTGCAAGTGACCGAAGACGGCACGTTGGACCAACTGCAACAAGCACGTGTGAAGCCTATGGCGTGGTCTTGTATGGCGGGTGGTCGTATCTTCTCAGATAACTGTGAGCAAATGGTTCGCTYACGTGAAACACTGGCGGGTGTTGGCCAAGAAATCGGCGCAACTTCTATTGATCAGGTGATTTTTGCTTGGGTCATGCATATGCCTTCAAACCCTGTGCCTATTCTTGGCAGTGGTAATTTTGAGCGTGTTCAAGCGGCAGTTGGTTCATTAGAACTTACGTTGACACACGAACAATGGTACCGAATTTGGGTTGCATCAAAAGGTCACGGCGTCGCGTAAATACGCTTAATAAAGCATTTAGCCTATGGTAGGCCAAATGCTTTAAGACTTTGTTGCACATGCCTGAGGCTCTGTTTTTCAAAGGGCTACGCTATCAAAAAAGGCACCTCATTTATGTTCATATGTAGAACATAAATGAGGTGCCTTTCTCGTATTAGGTTGGGTGAAATAAGCGTGTGTTTAGCGGTTAATCTTTTCTACTGAGTTACGACGAACTAATGTTGGAGAGAACATCATAATGTCGCCATTGTTCTTTTCTTCTTTCGCAAGACTTAGGGCTAGACGTGCAGCTTTTTCAGCCATCATCTGAATAGGGTAGCGAATCGTGGTTAGCTTAGGGTGAACATAACGAGCAATAAGTCCATCATCGAAACCGACGATTGATACTTTTTCTGGTGCTTGAATGCCATTTTCATCAAGCACTGATAAGGCACTCGCTGCCATGTAGTCGTTGTAAGCAACAATGCCAGTAATGGGTAGCGATTTAGTCAGGAGGTTGGTCATTGCGTATTCGCCCCCTTCATTACTGGGCTCTGCATATTCAATGTAGCTTGAAGAGAGTTCGATATTATTATCTTTAAGCGCCGCTAAGTAACCCGCAATACGTTGCTCGGAATCTTCAATTTTWTGAGATGAGGCGATGCAGGCAATATTGTGGTGACCATGACGAATTAAAAATTCTGTCGCGAGGTAAGCGCCTTTGTGGTTATCCAAAAAGATGCAGCGGTCTTCTATTTCTTTGATGTGACGGTTGATGACGACCATGCCCTTAACTTCTTTAGCGTAGCCAATCAATTCTTCGTCGGTTAGCCCTTTAGAGTGGATCACCAGTGCGTCACAGCGGCTGTTGATTAGAAGCTCTATGGCTTGACGTTCTTCTTCTCGGTCGTGGTAGCCATTACCAATCAATATATGTTTGCCATTCTCACGAGCAACATTGTCAACGGCTTTGATCAAAGTACCAAAGAAGGGATCAGATACATCGGCAACTAACACACCGACTGTATTTGTGCTCTGGCTAACCAAAGCTCGAGCATTGGCATTAGGGCGGTAACCAAGCTCAGACATAGCTTTTGTTACTGATTTAATGGAATTTGCACTTGCTTTAGGTGACTTATTAATAACTCGAGACACCGTTGCTACTGATACACCAGCTTCGCGTGCTACGTCTTTAATTGTTGCCATGATAAACCTCTGCTCTGATCTTTGTTCATTTAACACTGATGATGTAACTAGCGCAATTTTTCTTTTTTTTTACTTTTGTTTTTGAGAGCTTTACCACTTGTTTTTATAGGGCTTGTTGATAGTGTAAACGAATACACTTTTACTAAACTTTACTTAATTGTGTTCTCAATAACGGGCAAGAGTATTAGCTCTGTTGCTATCTGCTAATAAGGAATAAAAAATGGATACTATCGCATACGGTGATTTCGCGAAGCTGGAAATACGAGTGGGAAAAATTACAGAGGTCGTAAGGCATGAAAACGCTGACAAGCTGTATATCGTACAAATCGATGTGGGTGATAAAAGCCTACAAACGGTGACGAGCTTAGTACCGTATTACACAGAAGAAGAATTGATGGGTAAACAAGTGGTTGTTCTGTGTAACCTAGCGAAAGCGAAAATGCGCGGTGAGACTTCAGAATGCATGTTGCTGTGTGCGGAAACGGATGATGAGTCTGAAAGTGTGTTGCTGACTCCAGAGCGTGTGATGACAGCTGGTGTTAGAATCGTTTAGGTTCAGAGTCTTATCTTAGTTTACTGAGCCTATTGCTGGTTCAGTAAACTAAGAACTTAAGAGGGAAAGTCGGAAATTAAGAACCCAAACGGGCAGCTTGAACCAACCGATCGATCACGGGTTGGTGATGCTTAGAAACCCCGGCTAAATTGCCATATTTAGGCTGGTGGCGATCGTCTTCCATAGGATGTTGCCAACCTTGAGTGTGATGAACAAAGTGCTGAGCAAAACTTTCTGATACTTCCAGACAGCCAGCAAGTACGGTATCGACGTAAGTTTGCATGATTGGGCTGTTGGTACATGGGGCGTCGGGCTTGTCTTTCACGTAAACCCAAATTGGGTGTTCATTATTAAACGTTGAGTCGGTTTCAATTTGATCCGCGGTAATTTGGATGCGGTGATAGCCTCTTTCTCGGCGATCAAACTCTTCTAACGCGACATCATCAATTTCAAGTAGCACACCGTTAACTTGCCCGTCGCCCTGGTTTACGACCAGCGGAGAAAGGGTATAGCTGTCATCAATTTTGCCCCAGTGACGAACTAAGCCGTGAGCAATAGCAGGAATAGCTGTACCAGTTTGTCCTGTCAGTTGTCGCGAAGCCGCATTAATCAAACTTCCATAACCAAATATATACATAACTCTCCTTGCTCTTCTGTGACAAAGTTAGGTGCTAAAGCCTTTCAATAATAAAGCTCTTCGAAAACCCATTATTACTTGTTGCTAAAAAGATTGGTAGTGGCTTTATTGACTTAGTATTGAAGTCATTTATCACCTGTCGAGTCTTTATGACTTTTATTGATTTGGTCTTTTTGACATGGAAATAGGTGATTTTATCTTTGAAGCGTTGATTTACATGACTTTTATAGTTGGCTTGATAAATGCTTAGAGTATGGGGAATGAGTGCTGTTCTAAAAGCACATAGATAGATAAGACAGTTAGGAGTGAGTTTGTTAAATATCACTGATAAGAGCGTTGAAGATACTATCCCTGCGTATTTACGTTTGGGCTTTCGTCCGTTTTTCTTTTTGGGCAGCGCTTACGCGATTATTGCGATTGCGGCTTGGGTATGGATGTTTCAAAACGGCCAACCAAGTGCATTACAAGTTCCGGCATTGTGGTGGCACGTGCATGAGATGTTGTTTGGCTTCTCAATGGCGATTGTAGCGGGTTTTGTACTGACGGCCGTTCAAACTTGGACGGGGGTTAACGGAACCAAGCATCATAGGCTAGCCGTATTAGTAGGGTTGTGGCTTGCGCCTCGTATTTTATTTTGGACACCAGCACCTCTATGGCTTGTATCTTCTGTTGAGGCGCTTTTCCTTATTGCTGTCGCTTATGAAGTGGGCTTCCGAGTCGTGAAGTCAAAAGGCTGGAAGAACCTGTTTTTTGTACCTCTGTTTATTCTTGCTGTGGTGGCAAATTTTGCGAGTTATGCAGCGATCAAAGGCTTACCGCCGTTTCCTGCTTCAGCTGTTTGGCAAGCAATGCTGTGGTGGTTCACCATTTTATTGTCGGTAATGGGTGGCAGAGTGATCCCGTTCTTTACGGCGAAGAAGTTCAACTTCGAAAAAGCACAGCCTTTAGTGTGGCTAGAGTGGGCAGCAAACTTACCACTAGTTGGGCTGTTTATTCTAAGCTTCTTCCCACTGACATTTTCTCAGTTTGGCCAAGAACTCATGCTATTAGCTGGCGTTTTCCAATTGGTGCGTTTTGTTCGTTGGAAAGCATGGTTAACGTTATCTGAACCTCTTGTGTGGGCGTTACATACTGCTTATGTGTGTATTCCTCTCAGTTTATTGTTGCGTGGATTACTTGATAACCCGTTTGCTAATCACAACATGGTGCACTTGTTTGCGATAGGCGCGTTGGGTGGCTTGATCCTCGCGATGATAGCCCGAGTGACAATGGGTCATACTGGTCGAGCTATCTATAACGGGCCGAATATGGCTTTGCCGTTTGGCTTAATTTTTGTTGCGGCGTTATTGAGAAGTGTCGGCGTGAGCTTTTTCCCTGCCTACATGCTAGAGCTTATTAACGTGAGTGCAGCTCTCTGGGTATTTGCGTTTGCTATGTATATGTGGCATTTCGCGATGATGTTATTGAAACCTAGAGCAGATGGACACCCAGGTTAACGATAGCATTTTTGGGCTAATAACAATTTATTGAATTCTATATTCAAATAACAAGGGGGAAGCACATGGCTTCCCTTTGTTGTTTCTGACGCTAGAACTAGAACTAGAACTAGGATCTTAGCCAGTTAAACCCTTTACGTCATTTAATGTATGCATTGACGAACTTGAGCAATTAAATCTTCTTTCACATAAGGGGCAATGAAGCTTGCCTCTATAGCATTGATACTGAATTGAGCTAACTCTTGTTTAGATAGTGAATGTGCGTCTGCGACTGCTTTGAAATTGTCATTCATATAGCCACCGAAATACGCCGGATCATCGGAGTTAATGGTGACACATAGCCCCTTTCTTAATAGATCGACAATATTGTGTTCTTGCATCGTATCGAACACTTTTAATTTGGTGTTTGAGAGCGGACAAATTGTTAGTGGAGTTCGTTTCGCTGCGAGTTGTTCAACTAATTCTTCATTATCAGCGCAACGCACACCATGATCTATTCGAGTAATACTAAGCATTTCTAGCGCATCAATAATATTTTGAGCAGAGCCTTCTTCACCAGCGTGTGCCACGGTGAGGAAACCGTGCTCTATGGCTTCTTGAAATACATGTTTGAACTTTTCTGGTGGATTACCTTGTTCCGATGAATCAAGGCCGACCGCAATGATTTTGTCTTTGAAGGGGAGGGCTTGTTGTAAAGTCTCAAAAGCAGAGGATTCATCAAGGTGACGCAGAAAACACATGATGAGCTGGCTGCTAATTCCCAGTTCTTGTTCTGCTTGTTTGAGAGCTTTACTTATACCATTGACGACGGTTTCAAATGCGATACCACGCTCGGTGTGGGTTTGTGGGTCAAAGAAGATTTCTGTATGCACGACTTTGTCTTGCTGGCACTTTAATAGATACGCCCACGTAAGATCATAAAAATCCTGTTCATGGATAAGCACTTCAGCACCTTGGTAGTAGATGTCGAGAAAAGACTGAAGATTATGGAACTGATAAGCATCGCGCACTTCTTGAGGGCTTTCGAATGGAATGGAGACATGGTTACGTTTAGCCAACTTGAACATCAGCTCTGGTTCAAGTGTTCCTTCTATATGTAAATGCAGCTCAACTTTTGGCAGATTTTGAATGAAGCTATCCATAGCAACTCCTTAGCTATTTTTGTTATTGGGAGCAGTTTTGAGTTTGATACCAAAGTTAACGATCGCTTTATCGATCATTTGGTAATCATTTGAGCATAGTTCACTGAAATATTTTTGGTGTAATAGCTTGAATAACAGACTGAAACGGAAGTAAGAAGTCAGCTTGGAATGGCTTCGCAAACGATTAGGTATTTTGTAGTGTGATCCGCTGCAAATATTTGCAGCAATATATATAGAATTGTGCTCTAATACCGCGCTTACCAAGGGATGGTGTTAAAGATGCTCAGCTTAGATGGAGTTATCAAAGTTGACCGATCCCTTAATGATCTCCCTTAGGAAATATAGAAAATGTCTAAGAATAAAAAATTTGATATCCGCCTTACTGAAAAACGTAACGGCTGGTGTGCTGAAATCACTCGTCAAGTAACGTCTCGTAGCACTCGCGTATCTAAGCGTGAAACTGGTTTCGAAACTGAAGCTCAAGCACAAGAGTGGGCAGAAAAAGAATTAGCGTCTTTCGTTCAAAATCAAGCAGAGCGTAACGACCGTAAAGCTGACCAACGTAAAGAGCGTGAAGAAGTTCGTCATGCTAAAGAGCTTAAAGCTGAACAAGTACGTGAAGCACGTGCAAAAGCTCGCGCAGCTGAGCTAGACGAAGAGTAATCTAACTCTTACGTAATTGATTAAAGCCCCGAGACAGGAAACTGCCTCGGGGCTTTTTAGTTAACGCTGTTTTATTTTAGCGCCTCTATTTATTTGAACTCCACGTTAAGACCGTCATCCCAGCCTTGTTCGGCTACTTCTTCAATATAGCTTTCAACGCTTTGTTCAACATCATCGTCATCTTGTTTAAAGTAGGCAATGTGGAAAACAGCATCTCCCTCGTTCACCAAAGGCAAAGTTTGCTGACCTATCACTATGCCACCTTTGGCTGTTTTCATTTCAATTTCTTGATGACCTAACGGAGAGCTGATGTAAGCGATGGTTTGCCCTGCCTCTACTTTTTCGCCTAGTCGAACCATATTACGAACAATCCCATCAGCTTCAGCGCGGATCCAGCTAGTAGAACGGCAGATCACTGGCAAGGGTAGTTTTTTACGGTTCGCACGTAACATACCTATTTCTTTCATTACCTGATGCACACCTAAGTAGCCTGCTCGAATGGCTAGATGATCAAATCGTAGTGCTTCACCGCCTTCGTAAGTTAATACTGGGATACCTAATTTTTCAGCTTCACTTCGTAGCGAGCCATCACGTAATGCCGAATCAATAACAACAGGGGTCGCAAAGGCATTCGCGATACGCAGTGTTTCTGGGTTCGACAAGTTTGCGCGAATTTGTGGCAAGTTCGTACGATGGATAGCTCCCGTATGTAAATCTAAAATATAGTCACATTGCTTCACGACATTTTCGAAAAAGGTATAGGCAATGCGCGATGTTAATGATCCTTTTTCACTACCTGGGAAGCAGCGATTCAAATCGCGGCGGTCAGGTAAATATCGTGATTTGTSGATAAAGCCAAATACGTTAACAATCGGAACGACAATTAATGTGCCTTTGAGTTTTTTAGGATCAATAGCATTGGTTATTTGTCTTGCGATTTCGACGCCATTTAATTCGTCACCATGAATGGCAGCGTTGACCATTAACGTTGGGCCAGTTTGGTGCCCATTGATAATTTCAATAGGAATCGAGAGTGGCGAGTGGGTATAAAGCTGTGCGGCTTTTAGTTCTATATCGAGTCTTTTTCCTGGTTGTACCGTATAGCCGAGTAGCTCAAAGGGCTGGTTTAGTTTTAGCCTTGCCATGATGCATTTCCAATCAAGTGGTTTCTGTTTTGGGAATGTACCAATCGTTGATTTTTAGTACGAATCAATCGCTTTAAGGTGTCGATAAATAGTTTTAATCGTTCTTCTTTTCAAGTCAGTAACAAGAAATATTGCTTATTCATGATCCAAAACAAACTCAATAGAGCATGAAATAGATTCTGACATTTCCATGATTAAGAGTGTGATCTTTATCGATATTATCCGGCTCCCATTTTGGTGGGGTAATATTTATATCGAGAGAATCATGAAAAAGACCATTACTAAACTTGTCGCTCTTTCTGTTGCGACTGTCGCTCTTTCTGGCTGTGTTGGTAGCAATGCAGTGACTGGCTACCTAATGAAGTTCAACCTTAAAGCCGTTGATAACCGTTATGCTCGTGGTGGCTTAAACTTACTATTGGCTCCTGCTTACGGTTTAACTGTTGCAGCCGACTACTTAGTGTTTAACTCATTAGAGTTCTGGACTGGTAGTAACCCTCTAACAGGTGCACCACATATCTTCGATACGAAAGTCGATACAATGTTGGATATTAATGACCAGCTAGACCCATCACTTAGAGATGCACCTATTGGTCCTATTTCTAGTGCTGACATGATCGAAAAAGGTCAAATGCAGCAAATTGATGAAAATACCATTCAAATGGATATTACTTACCAGTCTGGTGAGCGAGCGACACTAGTTGGTGTTCGTGATGGTGAAATGGTGACGTACTTCATTGATGGTGAAGTAGTAGCGCAAACTTCAATTGATGAACTGGAAAGCTACGCGGCTTCACGCGCTTAATCATTAATTTGGTCAGAACAAGCTTAGATCAAAAACAGGTGCCAATGAGCACCTGTTTTTATTTACTTAAACCTAGTTGGAGTAGGTTATAGATTTAGCTACTTCGTTGGAATAGCTTCCAGTAGCGCAACCATTTGGTTCCAGAAAAGCTCAACTGTGTCGATCTTCACTTTCTCATCAGGAGAATGTGGGAACTTGATAGTTGGACCAAAAGAAACCATATCCATGTTCGGGTAAGGTTCTTTAAATAGACCACACTCAAGACCAGCATGGATCACCATGATGTTTGGTTTATGACCGTAGATACCTTCGTACATATCGCGGAAAATATGCATGATCTCTGAATCTGCGTCTGGCTTCCAACCTGGGTAAGCACCAGAGAACGCAATGTTTGCACCAGCAAGTTCAGCAACTGAGTGAAGCATGCTTTCTACTTGGCTACGGCCAGAATCGATAAGAGAGCGGATTAGGCAAAGAACTGTGATTGAATCTTCTTCTGTTGTGATAACACCAACATTTAGAGATGTTTCAACAACACCTTCAATTTCATCACTCATACGGATCACGCCGTTTGGACATGCGTTTAGCGCAGCAATGAACCGAGCTTGGTCGGCAGCAGCAATAGTGCCCATTTCAACAGAAGCTTCTTCGTTGAAAGTAACAATGCTGTCTTCTACTTTACCTAGCTCTGCTGAAAGCAGTTCTGTGTAGTAGTTGTATAGCGAAGCCAGTTTCTCTTGGTTTGCAGCTGGAACAGCAACCGTTACGAAACCTTCACGAGGAATAGCGTTACGAAGGCTACCACCTTTGAACTCCACGATACGTAGGTCTAATTCTTTTGCGTGACCAGCAAGGAATCGAGCTAGTAATTTGTTTGCGTTCGCACGACCAGTGTGGATATCACAACCTGAGTGACCACCTTTTAAGCCTTTTAGTGTTAGCTTACGAGTTACGAAGTCTGCTGGAATCGCATTACGTGCAATTTCAAATGTCATTGCACCATCGATACCGCCAGCACAACCCATGTACACTTCACCTTCTTGCTCTGAATCGGTATTCAGAAGGATGTCACCTTCTAACCAACCAGCCTCAAGGCCGAATGCGCCAGTCATACCTGCTTCTTCGTCTACGGTTAATAGAACTTCGATAGGGCCGTGTTTGATTTCGTTTGATGCTAGTACAGCAAGGCATGAAGCCATACCCATACCGTTATCTGCACCTAACGTTGTGCCTTTCGCTGTAACCCATTCACCATCAATGTATGGCTGGATTGGATCTTTAGTGAAGTCATGAACTGTGTCTTCGTTCTTCTGTGGAACCATATCGATGTGTGCTTGAAGTACTACACCTTTACGATCTTCCATACCCGGTGTTGCTGGCTTTTTGATGAATACGTTACCGGTAGGATCGCGGCGTACATCTAGGCCTTGCTCTTGAGCCCAAGAGATAATGTATTGAGCTAGTGCTTCTTCGTGTTTTGAAGGGTGTGGAATAGAACAAATTTTATCGAAAAATTGCCAAATAGGTGCAGGGGATAAGCTGCTAATTTCAGAATGGAATTCAGACACGGATGACTCCTATTGTGTTTAATGACCATAGTATTGAGCTAATCAATACTAATTCACAGTGTAATAAACTAAATGAAAAGGTCTCATTTGATGACTGACAGCATACCACTCCCTAGAAAGGACGAGTAGGGATTCCCCAGAGTAAATGTTTCAATTTTTAAAAGAAGAGAGATCATACAAGCATGAATATGACAAAAGGAAACGTTTGCTTTTATAAATCAGGCAGGCGTTACGTTTGTTACTGTCAGTGTTGTAATTAACTTTCAGTTTTAGCCTGTGTTTTAGTGTTGTTTTGAACTATTTGTGACTTGCGTCAAATAAATCTTGTAATATTTATTCTTGTTGGGTATATTAGCACCAACTTCAGCGCTGAAGAGTAAATGCTCAAAGGATGAGTCCGTTTATCGCCTCCAAGGAACCGAGAAATCAAAATTGTATTTAATTGATTTATTAAGGTGATAGTTATGAAAGGTTTACCATCTGCAATGTTCTGGCTAAACAGCTCTGTTTACACTGGCAACTTTGCATACCCAACAAGCTTTGGTTACTAAGACCAAGTGCATGTGACTTGAACGTTATGTTCGCCCCTATATATTAAGAATTTTTTTACAACCATTTGGTTGAGTAATTCTACCGCCGCTCAAATTGAGTGGCGTTTTTTTTGCCTGTAGAAAAGTTCTGGCTACTTTTTATCCTCAAAGCACCCATTTTGCTCGTTATTACTGAATCTGTTGATTGGGTTCTAGCTTTCGCTATTTTAAATCGAACTGAATGGCGTTTATTTTTATGATGATTTAGTCGGTGATGTAAAAAACACCATTGTTAACTCATGGTTTTTTATGTTCCTTAGTTATTGTTTTTATAGTGTTTTATGTGGATTTTCCATGCTTATTAATCGTACTGTTTCATAATGGTGTGCGATAAATATCGTTTAGAGTCTTAATTCTATCTGGAATTTGTTATTTGATGACTTTATAATCCGAGGCCAAACGATTACGCAACCGTTTACTTTTTACCCTTATAGGACTCGATTATGCTCGAAAGGCTATTCAAACTCAGTGAAAATGGCACGAATGTGCGCACTGAAATCATTGCAGGTGTGACTACATTCCTAACAATGGCTTACATCATTTTTGTAAACCCAGCAATGCTGGCTGATGCAGGAATGGATCACGGCGCGGTATTTGTAGCAACCTGTTTAGCGGCTGCTATTGGCTGTTTCATCATGGGCTTGGTAGCTAATTACCCAATCGCTCAAGCTCCGGGTATGGGTCTGAATGCTTTCTTCACTTACGCTGTTGTCTTGGGCATGGGCCATACGTGGCAAGTAGCACTAGCAGCTGTATTTGTTTCTGGTGTGTTATTCCTTCTATTAAGCGTATTTAAAATCCGTGAGTGGATTATTAATTCGATTCCTATGTCACTGCGTACTGGTATCTCTGCGGGTATTGGTCTTTTTCTTGCGTTCATCGCACTGAAAAATGCGGGTATCGTAGTTGATAACCCAGCAACACTTGTTTCTATGGGCGCTATTACTTCTGTTCCTGCAGTATTGGCTTCTATTGGTTTCTTCCTAACTATTGCTTTGGTTCATCGTGGTGTGAAAGGTGGCGTTATGATCGCTATCCTAGCTGTAACGGTTTTGGGCCTTATCTTTGGTGACGTTCAATACGGTGGCATCATCTCTGCTCCACCAAGTATTGCGCCTACTTTCATGCAGCTAGATTTCTCTGCTGTATTCGAAATCGGCATGATTTCAGTTGTATTTGCATTCTTGTTTGTTGACCTATTCGACACGGCTGGCACGCTAGTTGGTGTGGCTCAAAAAGCAGACCTTATTGATAAAGATGGAAAAATCCCTCGCCTAAACAAAGCATTACTTGCTGACTCTACAGCGACGACTGTAGGTGCGGTATTAGGTACTTCAAACACTACGTCTTACATTGAGAGTGTTGCTGGTGTTTCTGCTGGTGGCCGTACTGGTTTAACAGCAGTTGTGGTTGGTATTTTATTCCTACTTGCATTATTCTTCTCGCCATTAGCGGGTATGATCCCAGCATATGCGACAACCGGTGCACTATTCTACGTAGCAATTCTAATGCTATCGGGTCTAGTAAGCATTGACTGGCGCGATCTGACAGAAGCTGCACCTGTTGTAGTTACGTGTCTTCTAATGCCACTGACTTTCTCTATTGCGGAAGGTATTTCTCTAGGTTTCATTGCTTACGCGGCAATCAAACTAGCAAGTGGTAAAGGCCGTGATGTATCCATCAGTGTATGGGTAATGGCTGCAATCTTTATTTTGAAATACGTTTTAACTGCTGCTTAATTCGTAAACCAACAAGCTTATAACTATTAGGTTTTATACTATGACGACTAAATTCATCATCTCTTGGGACAACATGCAAGCATACTGTCGCCAACTAGCTGAAAAGCAAATGCCAGCTGAGCAGTGGAAAGGTATCTGGGCTGTAAGTCGTGGTGGCTTGGTTCCTGGCGCTATCCTGGCTCGTGAGCTAGGTATTCGCCACGTAGATACAATTTGTATCTCAAGCTACGACCACGATCACCAACGTGACATGACAGTAGTTAAAGCTCCTGAAGGTGATGGCGAAGGCTTCCTTATCGTTGAAGACCTTGTAGATAGTGGTGACACAGCACGTAAACTACGTGAAATGTACCCTAAAGCGAAGCTAATCGCTGTATGTGCTAAGCCATCTGGTGCTGATTTACTTGACGACTACGTTGTAGATATCGCACAAGACACTTGGATTGAGCAACCATGGGATACTAGCTTAAGCTTCGTTGAGCCAATCAACCGCAAGCAAAAGTAAGCGCGAGTTATTATTTATTGAAAATGCCCCTTTATAGGGGCATTTTTTTTTATACTATTAGAACAAACACCCAATTTAAAAAAGCCCATGCCTGAAGAAACCAGCAATAACCTTTCTGAAACGCTATTTGTAAAACACAAACAAGCGAAAGAAACCTCGATGCTTACTCATTATATGCCGACTTCGGAAGCTCTACTTGATGAGAAGCGTGAGCAAGATAATCAATCTTGGTATCGTAACTTGCGTCGCTTTCAATGGATTTGGCAAGGTGTTGATCCTATCGAACAAGAGGCGGTACTTTCACGTATTGCATCTTCAAAGAACTCCCGTACGACGGATGAATGGCTAGATACAGTTATGGGGTATCGGTCTGGTAACTGGGCCTATGAGTGGACCAAATTAGGCATGCAGCACCAGAAGAAATCGAATGATCTCGTGGGAGAGGATGCTGCGAACGAGTTATTTTCTGCATCACTGTGTTTTAGTATCGCTGGTTATCCGCACTTAAAAAATGACAGCCTAGCAGCCCAAGCACAAGTCTTGGCTAATTCAGCCTATGAAGAGGCGAGCGAGCGGACAGGCTTTGTTATCAAAAAGCTTGATATTCCTTACAAGAACAAAAAAATCAGAGCTCATATCCATTTAACGGACACCTCAAAACCACAACCTGTCGTGATTGTTAGTGCTGGTTTAGACAGTCTACAAACGGACATGTGGCGTTTGTTTAGGGACTATTTGGCTCCTAAAGGGATAGCTATGCTAACCGTTGACATGCCTTCTGTGGGGCACAGTTCTCATTGGAATTTAACCGAAGACTCATCGTGTTTACACCAGGCGGTACTTGATGATTTACCCAATATTCCTTGGGTTGATCAATTCAAAGTGGGGTTATTTGGTTTTCGTTTTGGTGGCAATGCGATGGTACGCCTTTCTTTTCTTGAGCAGAAAAAAGTTAAAGCGTGTGTTTCATTAGGTGCCCCGATCCATGATGTATTGGCTAGCCCTAAAAAATTAAAGGCCATGCCTAAGATGTACTTAGATGTTTTGTCATCTCGCTTGGGTAAAGCCCCTGTTGATATAAATAGCCTTTCAGGGCAAATGATGGCGTGGTCGCTGAAAGTACAAGGTTTATTGTCGAACAGTAAAACTCAAGTGCCAGTTCTTGCACTCTCATTAGAAGGCGATCCTATTTCTCCTCATAGTGACAATCGATTGGCGGCGATGTTTAGCCAATACGGTAAAGCTAAGAAAATTAATGCAAAGTCGATCAGTAAGGGATATGAGCAATCCCTCGATTTGGCTATAAAGTGGCTAGAGGAAGAATTATTTAGGTGACATTTCTCCTAAATTAGTTAAGCATGATATTCATATGCTATAAGTATATGATCCTTGGTGAAAAACATAACTACTACCAAGGTTCGTCATTCTTAACATTGAAATGGAGATTCAATATGTCAGAAGTGGCAAAAAAACCTACTCATTATCGTTTGTTGTCTGCGCTAAAAGCTATTGGTCCTTACCTTCGTGAACCTCAGTCCGAAGAAGGGCATTATATTTTTGATTGTTTATCTGTTTGTGTAAACGACAAAAAGTCACCTGAAGAACGAGAGTTTTGGGGGTGGTGGCTTGAGCTGGATAAGTCTGAAGAAGGTTTTTCAGCAAAATACAATATCGGTAAGTACAACTTAGCTGGTGATTGGGACTCTCAAACCTTACCTAAAAAGGCTGTTGAGGAAATCAATCGTACGCAGGAAGCGTTCCACCAGAAGTTGGTTGACCTACTGTCTACTCAATTTGAAATTGATGTGACTCTTGATGAAGAGTCGGTTGAATTCGTCTGATTTCGACCTAAAAAGCTAGTATTTCTAGCTGTATTCCCATCAAACGTATAAAAAGGTGCTAAATAGCACCTTTTCTGCTTGTGAATTCCCGTGTTGATTGCTAAAACATCATTTCTTAATTGTTTTTTTCATAAAAGACTTCATGAAATCCAATCATCAAAGCGGGACCACAATGCAGGCCAAAACTGTTGTTGTAAAACTGGGTACCAGTGTCTTAACTGGTGGAACTTTGGCGTTAGATCGAGCTCATATGGTAGAGCTTGTACGTCAATGTGCTGAATTAAAAAAACAAGGCCATTCAGTGGTCATGGTTTCGTCTGGTGCAATTGCTGCCGGACGTGAGCACCTCGGTTACCCCGCACTCCCCAATTCAATGGCAAGTAAGCAATTACTAGCGGCCGTCGGCCAAAGCCAATTGATTCAAGCTTGGGAGTCTTTGTTTGCTATTTATGGCCTTAAAATAGGTCAAATGTTGCTAACTCGCGCCGATCTTGATGACCGAGAGCGCTTCCTCAATGCACGAGACACGATAAATGCGCTTGTCGAGAACGATATTATTCCGATCGTTAATGAAAACGACGCTGTAGCAACGAGCGAAATCAAAGTTGGTGATAACGATAATTTGTCGGCATTAGTGGGCATTTTATGTGGTGCAGACAAATTACTACTATTAACTGACCAAAAAGGTCTCTTTACAGCCGATCCAAGAAAAGATCCGAATGCTGAGTTAATTAAAGAAGTTAAAACAATCGACGATACCTTGCGTAAAATTGCAGGCGATAGCGGTACTACGTTAGGTACTGGTGGTATGGCGACAAAACTGCAAGCTGCAGATATTGCTCGCCGCGCAGGTATTGAAGTCATTATTGCTGCAGGTAGTGCTGAAAACGTGGTGTTTGACTCATTAAGTGATGACCCACAAGGTACGCGCTTCTTACCATTAGAAGAAGCACTTGAAAATCGTAAGCGTTGGATCCTAGCTGGCCCAGCCGCCGTTGGCGATATTACGATTGATGATGGCGCGGTTAATGCGGTTATCAATAAAGGCAGCAGCTTACTTGCGAAAGGCCTAACCAAAATTAGTGGTCAATTTTCACGTGGCGATGTTACCCGTATTACCGATAGCCAAGGAAAGGTTATTGCGCGTGGTATTTCTAGCTACTCTAGCCAAGACTTGGCGAAAATTGTCGGAAAACACAGTAAAGATATTGGTGCAATCTTGGGTTATGACTATGGCTCAGAGGTGATTCACCGAGATGATCTCGTGGTTATCCAAGAATAGATTCAACAATATTAAAAAGATTTAGGGAGAGTTAAACGTGGATTTAACCAACATGGGTAAAGCAGCAAAAGAAGCTGCATTTCACCTAGCGACTGCATCGACAGCGCAGAAAAACCAAGCATTGGCAATTATTGCGGATGAACTTGAAGCGAATTCAAAAGATATTCTGGCGGCGAACGCAAAAGATATCGAACTTGGCCGAGAAGCGGGCTTAACGGAAGCGTTGCTTGATCGCCTATTACTGAATGAAGAGCGTTTGTCGGGTATTGCTAACGACGTTCGTAACGTTATCAGCTTGAACGATCCTGTTGGCAGCGAAATTGATAGTAAAGTTCTAGAAAATGGTATGTCTTTATCACGTCGCCGTGTACCTCTTGGTGTAGTTGGTGTGATTTACGAAGCTCGTCCTAATGTGACGATTGATATCGCAGCACTCTGCCTAAAAACGGGCAACGCAAGTATTCTTCGTGGCGGTAAAGAGACATTCTTCTCTAATATGGAATTGGTAAAAGTAATTCAATCTGCATTAGAGAAAGCTGAGCTACCAGCGGCTTCTGTTCAGTACATCGAAAAGCCTGACCGTGAATTAGTATCTCAACTTCTGAAGCTAGRTGATTACGTTGATATGATTATCCCGCGTGGCGGTGCTGGTTTACACAAAATGTGTAAAGAGAACAGTACTATCCCTGTGATCATCGGTGGTTTCGGTATTAGCCATATTTTTGTTGATGAAAGTGCAGATTTGGATAAATCGCTAGACGTTGTAGAGAACTCAAAAGTTCAGCGTCCTTCTGCGTGTAACTCGTTAGATACGTTATTGGTTCACGAAGCGGTAGCATCTCAATTCTTGCCTAAACTAGCAGAACGTTTAGTAGGAAAAGTAACCCTAGTTACTGATAACAGTGCTAAAACGTTATTAGCTGGTTTTGAAGACCAACGTGATGCGGTGGAAGGTGACTTTGATACCGAATGGCTAAGTTACACGCTAGGCGTGAAAGTTGTGCGTGACGTACGTGATGCTGTAGACCATATGCGCATTCACAATGCGAGCCACTCAGATGCAATCATGACGAATAGTCTTCAAAGCTCAGAGTTATTCATTAATTCAGTCGGTTCTGCAGCGGTATATGTGAATGCTTCAACTCGCTTTACAGATGGTGCTCAGTTTGGCTTAGGGGCTGAAGTTGCTGTATCAACGCAAAAGCTACATGCTCGCGGCCCTATGGGGCTGGGAGAGTTAACAAGTTATAAATGGGTCGGTAAAGCAGACTATCTAATTCGCAGCTAATGCATGTGTTGTGAATGATAACTAGCCATCAGATTTCCAATGAACTACGAAATATGTGAGTAGTTAACAAATCTTGATGAGTAATGATAGTAAAGGGCCTTAAAAGGCCCTTTTTCTTTCCTAACGTTTGGCAATTCCGTTACACTGTTAACAACTGTTTGGAGGTGATATGCATTGTCCTTTTTGTTCTGAGAACGACACTAAAGTAATAGATTCAAGACTTGTTGCTGATGGGCACCAAGTACGTCGTCGTCGCCAATGCTTAGCGTGTAGTGAGCGTTTTACAACGTTTGAATCGGCAGAGTTAGTCATGCCTAAGGTGATTAAGTCTAATGGAAACCGCGAACCATTTAATGAAGAAAAAATGGTCGGTGGGCTTCAACGCGCTTTAGAAAAACGCCCAGTGAGTGCTGACTCAATTGAATTATCAATTAGTACTATCAAATCTCAGTTACGCGCTACTGGTGAGCGTGAAGTTCCAACAGAAATGATTGGAAACCTAGTTATGGATCAACTAAAAGAACTCGATAAAGTCGCGTATATCCGCTTTGCATCTGTGTATCGCAGTTTTGAAGATATTCGAGAATTTGGTGAAGAAATTGCCAAGTTAGAAGATTAACTGGCTCGATAAATAAATGAATGTCCCCATGTCTAAATTTACTTCCTTTGATTCCAAAATGATGTCGCAAGCGATTCTTTTAGCTAAGCGTGGCATCTACACTACTGCGCCTAACCCGAATGTTGGCTGTGTCATTGTAAAAGACGGTGAGATAGTCGGTGAAGGGTATCACCACAAAGCAGGCGAGCCACATGCTGAAGTTCACGCGATGCGTATGGCAGAAGGTCGAACTGAAGGCGCAACCGCTTATGTTACGTTAGAGCCTTGCTCGCATTATGGCCGAACTCCCCCTTGTGCTGAAGGCTTGATTAATGCCAAAGTGGCTAAAGTTATTTGTGCAATGCAAGACCCAAATCCGAAGGTCGCGGGGCGCGGTATTAATATGCTGCGTGACGCCGGAATTGAAGTAGAAGTAGGTTTGTTAGAGCAAGATGCTATTGCACTGAACCCAGCATTCATTAAAAGAATGCAAACAGGTAAGCCGTTTGTACAACTAAAAATGGCTGCGAGCCTAGATGGTCAAACAGCACTAAGTAATGGCAAAAGCCAGTGGATTACATCAAAAGAAGCTCGTCAAGATGTTCAACGATACCGTGCTCAATCAGGTGCGATCTTATCCACCAGTCAAACCGTTATTGAAGATGATGCGTCATTAAATGTTCGTTGGTCAGAGTTACCTGAAAGCTTAAAGGCTAATAACCCTGCAGAGACATTACGCCAGCCAACACGTATCATTTTGGATAGACAGAACAAACTGCATAGCGACCTAAAACTTTACCAATCGGCTGCGCCTGTTCTTAAAGTGGCAGAAGAAAATGCGGATATTAACGTATCACTAGATACTGATGGTCAGCTCGATTTAAGTGAATTATTGTCTCAATTGCCTTCTCACCATATTGATCATATTTGGGTTGAAGCGGGTGCGACGTTGGCAAGTAGCTTGATGAAATCGCAGTTAGTTGACGAATTAGTCATTTACCTTGCGCCTAAATTAATGGGCAGCGATGGCCGAGGCTTGATGGGCTCTTTAGGTTTGTCGGATATGTCAGACGTTATCGATTTGAAAATTCAGGATGTTCGCCAAGTAGGGCAGGACATTCGTATCGTTGCTCAGCCAGTCTTTATCAATCACGAAGACTAGCGTCAGAAAATAAATAAGAGTTATAAGATGTTTACAGGAATTGTAGAAGCGGTAGGTACACTAAAAGCGATTTCTCCTCAAGGAGAAGACATTACCATAACCGTTAACGCTGAAAACTTAGATATGTCTGATGTTAAGCTAGGTGACAGTATCGCAACCAATGGTGTGTGTTTAACCGTGGTGGAATTTAATGACAGTAGCTACAGTGCTGACTTGTCACTAGAGACACTTAAGCGAACGGGTTTCATTGATTACCAAGCGGGCGATAAAGTAAACCTAGAAAAGGCAATGCTACCCACGACTCGCTTTGGTGGTCATATCGTATCAGGTCACGTCGATGGTGTGGGCGAAATTGTTGAACGCAACCAAGTGGGACGTTCAATTGAATTTTGGATTGATATGCCTGCAGACTTGTCTAAATACGTGGCACAAAAAGGTTCAATCACGGTTGATGGCATTAGCCTAACAGTGAATGACCTTCGTAAAAATGCATTCAAACTGACGATTGTCCCTCATACATCATCAGAAACTACTATCGACCAGTTCCAAGTGGGTCGTAAAGTGAACCTTGAAGTGGATGTACTAGCTCGATACATGGAGCGCTTACTTCAAGGTCAGCAAGAAGAGTCTCAACCAGAGTCTAAGCTGACAATGGAATTCTTACAGCAGAATGGTTTTGCCTAACCGCTAATACAAAGACTGAACACATCACTTTGTAAAGCTAAGCAATATCATCAGGTTTAAATAGTGTCGGTTCTAGGAAGCAGAACCATTTCAAAGGATATAGAACAATGCCAATTAGTACTCCTCAAGAAATTATTGAAGACATTCGCCTAGGAAAAATGGTTATCCTGATGGATGATGAAGATCGCGAGAATGAAGGCGATCTGATTATGGCTGCCGAGCACGTAACGCCAGAAGCGATTAACTTTATGGCTATGTTTGGCCGTGGCTTAATCTGTTTAACACTGACGAAAGAACGCTCTGACCGTTTAGGTTTAGCGCCAATGGTGCAAGACAACAACGCGCAATACACAACTAACTTTACGGTTTCTATTGAAGCTGCTGAAGGCGTTACAACGGGTATCTCTGCTTCTGACCGTGCTGTCACTGTACAAGCTGCAGTTGCGAAAGATGCGAAAGCTGCCGACCTAGTTCAGCCGGGGCATATTTTTCCACTAACGGCTCAAGAAGGTGGCGTTCTGACACGTGCAGGTCACACGGAAGCTGGTTGTGACTTAGCTCGTCTAGCGGGTTGTGACCCGTCATCAGTTATCGTTGAGATCCTAAATGATGATGGCACTATGGCTCGTCGTCCTGATCTAGAAGTCTTCGCAGAAAAGCATGATATCAAGCTTGGTACGATTGCAGACCTTATCGAATACCGTAACAATACTGAAACGACTATCGAGCGCGTTGCTCAATGCCACCTTCCTACAGAGTTTGGTGATTTTGAGCTAGTAACTTTCCGTGACACTATTGATAATCAAATTCACTACGCTATGCAAAAAGGCGAGCTTACTAATGCAGCTCCGCTGGTGCGTGTTCACTTGCATGATACGTTTACCGATCTACTTCATTCTGACCGTGGTACAGAGCGCAGCTGGACATTGGATAAAGCGATGAAGCGAATTGGTGATGAGGGTGGTGTTTTAGTTATCTTAGGYAACGAAGAAACTTCAGATGCACTTATTCATAAAGTGAAAACCTTTGAAGCTCAAGATAAAGGTGAAGCTCCAACTATGGCTAAGAAGCAAGGTACATCACGTCGTGTAGGTGTTGGCTCTCAAATTTTGGCTGATTTAGGCGTGACAGATATGCGCTTATTGTCTTCTAGCTCAAAACGTTACCATGCTCTTGGTGGTTTCGGTTTGAATGTGGTTGAATACGTGTGTGAATAAACATTATTGAAAAGCATTTTGGCTTTTCAATTTAGATAAAAAGGAAGCACAGGGCTTCCTTTTCCATTTTTTATAATAATTTCAAGAGACAAGACGCTGACAGCTATAAACTTCAATATCCATTAGATATTGCTCACAGTTTTGTGCTAGAATCCGGCGATTCTCACTTGATGAACATAGTTAAAGGAAGGCTTATGAAAGTGATCGAGGGTGGCTTCCCAGCGCCAAATGCAAAAATTGCTATCGTTATTGCTCGTTTCAACAGTTTTATTAACGAAAGTCTACTTTCTGGTGCAATCGATACTTTAAAGCGTCATGGACAAGTAAGCGAAGACAACATCACTGTTGTTCGTTGCCCTGGTGCAGTGGAACTTCCACTAGTAGCTCAACGCGTAGCTAAAACTGGTAAGTTCGATGCGATTGTATCTTTAGGTACAGTAATCCGTGGCGGTACGCCTCATTTCGACTATGTTTGTAGTGAATGCAATAAAGGTTTGGCTCAAGTGTCTCTGGAGTACTCACTACCAGTAGCATTTGGTGTTCTTACTGTTGATACGATCGATCAAGCTATTGAACGCGCAGGAACCAAGGCTGGTAATAAAGGTGCAGAAGCTGCACTAAGCGCACTTGAGATGATCAACGTTCTTTCTGAAATCGATTCCTAATGGGGGCCAGTGTGAAACCAGCCGCACGTCGTAATGCACGTCAATTTGCTCTACAAGCTATTTATTCTTGGCAAATTACTAAAGAAAATGTAGCCACAGTTGAAGAACAGTTCTTATCTGGTGGTAAGTATGATGAAGAAGAGCATCATGCTGCAGAACCTGCACTAGCTATGCCAGAAACAGACGTTGCATATTTCCGCGACCTACTGACTGGTGTTGCTTTAAGCCACATGGAACTTGATAGCAAACTTCGCCCATTCGTATCTCGCCCTATGCAAGATTTGGATTTGATGGAACTTGCTCTGCTACGTCTTGCAATGTACGAGATGACTCGTCGTGAAGATGTACCTTACAAAGTGGTTATCAATGAAGCTATCGAGCTAGCGAAAGTATTCGCAGCAGAAGATAGCCATAAGTTCGTAAACGGTGTGCTAGATAAAGCTGCACCGCACGTACGTAAGAAGTAACCCTTCGTATATTGAATTTAAAAGGTCAGCTAAATTGCTGGCCTTTTTTGTATCCAAAATTAAGTAAATAAGCATTTACTTACCTACACAGAGAGCTAGGGACTGACATTATGTCTGGTGAATTTAACTTAATTGAAAAATATTTTGTTAACCGACAACCTCAACGCAAGGATGTACACCTTGCTGCTGGCGATGATTGTGCTTTAGTCAAAGCACCAAGCAATGTCCATATTGCTATCAGCACCGATACATTGGTTGCTGGCACACACTTTCTTACTAATGCGAGCCCTAGTTGGGTTGCACATAAAGCGTTAGCGTCTAACATTAGTGACCTAGCTGCTATGGGCGCAACACCTGCGTGGGTTTCTTTCGCGTTAACCATGCCTGAAGTTGATGAAGAATGGTTGGCACCATTTTGTGACTCTTTCTTCAAGCTTGCTGATTACTTTGGTATTCAGTTAATTGGTGGGGATACGACCAAAGGTCCTTTAAGTCTTACTTTGACCGTTCAAGGCTTTGTCGCAGAAGATAAAGCACTAAGACGTGATGGGGCAAAAATTGGCGACTGGATCTACGTAACGGGTAACCTGGGTGATAGCAAAGCGGGGCTAGACGTTATACTTGATGAAGCTAACCGAAATAAACCTTGTGCGACAGAATTGGAAGAGCGTCATTTTATGAGCTCGCCACGTGTATTAGTCGGCCAAGCTTTATGTGGTATTGCTTCGTCAGCTATTGATATTTCAGACGGCGTTATTGCTGATCTTAAGCATATTTTAAACCGCTCGGAAGTTGGTGCGAGTATTGACGTAAGTCTGCTACCAATATCCCAAGAGTTGGTGCAGTTCGTGGGCTCTCAAGAAGCGGCGCAACAATACGCATTAACAAGTGGCGAGGAGTATGAGTTGTGCTTTACGGTACCAGAAGAAAATAAAGGCTCGTTGGAAAGCATTCTGAGCCATACCGGTACCAAGGTAACTTGTATTGGACAAATTCGCCCTCAAGAACATTTTGAATTACATAACAATAGCAAACCGTTACATTGGGATTTAAACGGTTTCGATCACTTTAAGGCTTAACTATGTCTAACCCATTATCTCTTATCTCTCTTAAAAACCCGTGGCATTTTTTAGCGACAGGTTTTGGTAGCGGACTATCTCCGATTATTCCCGGCACTATGGGGACGTTAGCAGCAGTACCACTTTATTTGCTGCTTGTTCAGTTGCCTTTATCTGTGTACCTCGCGATCGTTGTCATTACTTGCATTGTTGGCGTTAAAATTTGTCAGGTGACTTCCGATGATATGGGCGTGCACGACCACGGTTCTATTGTTTGGGATGAGTTTGCAGGTTTCTGGATCACCATGAGCTTGGTGCCGATGCTGAAAATCCCTGCTGATGATTGGAAATGGCTGTTAACAGGCTTTGTTCTATTTCGTTTTTTCGATATGGTAAAGCCATGGCCAATTGGTTGGTTAGATAAGCGTGTTCACGGCGGCTTAGGTATTATGATTGATGATATTGTCGCGGGTATTATGGCGGCAATTGCACTTTATGCTGTGGCACACTTTGCGGGTTGGTTAGTTTAATACGCTATTAAGCGAGCTAAATGATAAATAAAATAAGGAATTACAATGTCTAAGAAGGTTTACTGTATCGCTCAGTTTTTGCCAAAAGAAGGTAAGCTGAATGAGCTTTTTGAAGTTTTAAAATCGCTAGAACCAAACACGTTACGTGAAGATGGTTGTATTCAGTACACAGTAACTCGTCACATCCAAAGTTCATTTGCTGAAGGTGAGAGCTTTCCAATTGCCTTTAACGAAATTTGGGCAGACAACGAAGCGTTTGAAGCGCATTGCCAACGTAAAGAGATCCAACAGTTCTTCCAAGAGCAGTGTGTTGAAGAAACTGGTTTAGTTGAGAAGTTTAATGTAACTATTTACTCTGATGAACCTGAAAACTACGACGCGCCAGTATTAAAGCCTTGCTGCTAATTTAGCTAACGTTTAGTTTTTAAAGCACGCAATAAAAAAGGTTGGCCTCAGGGCCAACCTTTTTTGTTTCTGTTACTTTTAATTGCTGCGCTATCTATAAGATTTAATCTATTTAGCTAAATAATCACAGACTGATTTTTCAATGCCTTTTGCGTCTAAGCCAAGCTCTTCATGCAACTCGCCTTGAGTTCCCTGAGTGATAAATTTATCAGGCAGGCCAAGGTTCAGAACTGGCATTAACAGCTTTTCTTGCATTAGGAATTCAAGTACACCTGCACCTGCGCCGCCTGCAATAGCGTTTTCTTCGATGGTAACGAGTACATCGTGCTCATCTGCTAATTGCTTAATCAAAGCCTCATCTAGTGGCTTAACAAAACGCATATCAGCGACTGTAGCATCAATCGAATCCGCTGCTTCTAAAGCGCTTTCTAGGAAAGTACCAAAGCTTAGAATAGCAACCTTGCTACCATCTTTTGATTTCGTACTTTGGCGAACCACACGACCTTTACCAATTTCTAGAGCGGTAAACTCTTGCTGAATTTCAGTTCCCATACCACTACCACGAGGGTAACGAACGGCACTAGGGCCTGTATGCTGATGGCCGGTATACAGCATTTGGCGACATTCATTTTCGTCACTTGGCGCCATGATCACCATATTTGGAATGCAGCGCATGAAGCTTAAATCAAACGCACCTTGGTGAGTTTGGCCATCAGCACCAACAAGCCCTGCACGGTCGATAGCGAACATGACTGGTAAATCCATGATAGCGACGTCGTGGATCAGTTGATCGTAGCCACGCTGTAGGAACGTTGAGTAAATCGCGACAATAGGCTTGTCACCAGCAATAGCCATGCCTGTAGCTAGTGTCACAGCGTGTTGTTCTGCAATAGCGACATCAAAGTATTGCTTAGGGAATTCTTTGGAAAAGCGCACCATGCCAGAACCTTCACGCATAGCGGGTGTAATCGCCATCAGTTTTGGATCTTGAGCCGCCATATCACACAGAAAATCACCAAAGATTTTTGAGTAAGTTGGCTTTGAGTTGCTGCTTTTCGGCAAACTGGAGTGTGCAGGATCGAATTTAGGTACGCCGTGGTACCCAATTGGATCTTTCTCTGCAGGCTCGTAGCCTTTGCCTTTCTTCGTCATAATATGTAGGAACTGAGGACCTTTCAGCTCACGCATATTTTTCAGAGTTTTGATGAGTTCGTTAACATCATGACCATCAACAGGGCCAATGTAATTGAAACCGAGCTCTTCAAACATAGTGCCAGGAACAACCATGCCTTTTAAGTGCTCTTCTGTACGACGAACTAATTCTTTGATTGGTGGAACACCTGAAAGAACTTTCTTGCCGCCCTCACGTATAGACGTGTATAGGCTGCCAGAAAGCACTTGAGCTAAATGGTTGTTCAGTGCACCAACGTTTTCTGAAATCGACATCTCGTTGTCATTCAGAATGACCAGCATATCGTTGTGAATATCACCAGCGTGGTTCATTGCCTCAAAAGCCATGCCCGCAGTGATTGCACCGTCGCCAATTACGCTAACGACTTTACGGTTCTTACCTTCTTTTTCAGCACTGATCGCCATACCAAGCGCAGCACTGATAGAAGTAGAAGAGTGACCGACAGATAGTGTGTCGAATTCACTTTCTTCGCGCCAAGGGAAAGGATGTAGTCCACCTTTTTGACGGATAGTCGATAAACGTTCGCGGCGACCCGTTAGGATCTTATGTGGATAAGCTTGGTGACCAACATCCCAGACCAATTGGTCAAATGGGGTGTTGTAAACGTAGTGTAGAGCAACGGTAAGCTCAACAGTACCCAGGCCAGAAGCTAAGTGCCCACTAGTTTGACTAACAGAATTCAGTAGGTAGCGACGTAGTTCGTCACATAGCGTAGGCAGCGTCTCTTTTGGAAGTAGACGCAAATCCTCTGGCATGTCTGCCAAAGCAAGTGTTGGGTACTTTGATATATCAAGAGTCATAGTATGGCGCGCTTATTGTCTTAGTTCTTGCGCTCGATGACGTATCGGGCGAACTCTTCGAGTAACTGGGTATTGTATGGGATTGTGTCTAAAGCTTGAAGTGCTTCCTTTAACAGAGTTTGGGCTTTTTGTTGAGCCCCCTCTAATCCTAGCAAAGAAGGATAGGTACTCTTGTTTAATTCTTGGTCAGAACCTTGAGGTTTACCCAGAGTCTCTGTGTCGCTGATGATATCGAGGATATCGTCTTGGACTTGGAAAGCTAAGCCGATTGCATCTGCAAATGTGTCGAGTTGTGGCAATATTTCCACACCCTTATCGCCAGCAGCTAACGCTCCTAAACGAATCGCACACTTCATTAGAGCACCGGTTTTATTGCGGTGAATTTCTTCCAGTTCTTCAAGGGTCACTAAGCGGTTTTCTGCAGCTAGGTCTAATGCTTGACCAATACACATGCCTTGAGCGCCAGATGCTTCCGCTAAATGCTGAATCATTTTGACTCGGCAGGTCTCGCCTTGTTCACTTAACCCACCTTCAGCAATAATTGAAAAAGCGAGTGTTTGCAAAGCATCACCGGTTAATACAGCTGTCGCTTCATCAAACTTAATGTGGCAAGTTGGGTGACCACGACGTAGCGCGTCGTCATCCATTGCTGGGAGATCGTCGTGTATCAAAGAGTAAGCGTGGATACATTCAATCGCTGAAGCTGGTGTATCAAGCGACTCTTTGGAGCATCCCAGCATTTCCCCTGTAATATAAACAAGAAATGGGCGTGCGCGTTTTCCTCCCAATAGCAAACCATAACGCATAGCGTTAATAAGAGGTTGGTTTTGATGAGGTAGGCGATCAAGCCATAGATTTAATTGGTCGTTATTACGTTCTTGATAAGACGTTAAAGTCTCGATCATAGGGGATCTCATACAATTATTTATTCTGATTGTGGGTTAAAGTCACTAAGTTCTGCGTTTTCATCATTCTGTAATAGAATACTGACACGTTGTTCTGCATCGCTTAGTTTACTTTGACCAGCACGAGCGAGTGCAATACCACGCTCAAATTTTTTCAGCGCATCATCTAAGGCTAGATCACCATTCTCTAGTTGATCAACCAAGCCATCAAGTTCTTCAATTGCTGCCTCGAAAGACATATTTTCAGGTTTCTTAGTCGCCATAATAATTCTGCGTTAATAAAGATGAACGAACGTTACCTTAGGGCGTTGAGATGGTCAAATTTAAGCTATAAAAATTGTCAGAAAATCGCTGAGAAGGCGGTCAAATATAGAAGTGTTATCCGAATTTACAACTTAACGCTCCAAAGTGAGCGATACTAGGGTTAAGCTAGCATCTGAAATGAAGCTGGTAGCCACAAAAAGTTTGATACTAACCTCAAGATTTCACTAAAAGATCTTCGGCTCTGGCCGATAAGAATATTATTCTCAAAGAAGACGCATAACAGCATGAGGAGTGCTTTGTGGATTTAGCAACCCTATTAGGTCTAATTGGCGGGTTTGCCTTTGTAATCATGGCAATGATTCTTGGCGGCAGTATTTCAATGTTTATCGATGTTACCTCCATCCTTATCGTGGTCGGTGGCTCAATTTTCGTTGTGTTAATGAAATTCACCATGGGGCAATTCTTCGGAGCCGTAAAAATCGCCGGTAAAGCTTTTGCATTTAAATCTGATGAACCAGAAGATTTAATCGCAAAAGTAGTTGAAATGGCTGATGCGGCACGTAAAGGCGGCTTCCTTGCACTAGAAGAAATGGAAATCACTAACAGCTTTATGCAAAAGGGCATCGACTTACTTGTTGATGGCCATGATGCTGATGTAGTTCGTGCGGCATTGCAAAAAGACATCTCTCTGACCGATGAGCGTCATGAGCAGGGCGGTAAAGTATTCAGTGCTTTTGGTGATGTAACACCAGCGATGGGGATGATCGGTACTCTTGTTGGTCTGGTTGCGATGCTGTCAAACATGGATGATCCAAAATCGATTGGTCCAGCAATGGCGGTAGCACTCTTAACAACGCTTTATGGTGCGATTCTTTCAAACATGGTTTTCTTCCCTATCGCCGATAAACTGGCGTTGCGTCGTGATCAGGAAACGCTAAATCGCCGTTTGATCATGGATGGTGTATTGGCAATTCAAGATGGCCAAAACCCACGTGTTATTGATAGCTACTTGAAAAACTACCTTAATGAAGGTCGTCGTGTCCTTGAAGGCGATGCTGATTAAAGAGGTGATAGATAATGGAAGAAGAAACTCCCTGTAAATGTCCACCTCCCGGCCTCCCGTTATGGATGGGTACGTTTGCGGATTTGATGTCTTTGTTGATGTGTTTCTTCGTACTTCTGCTTTCGTTCTCGGAAATGGATGTACTGAAATTTAAGCAAATCGCGGGTTCGATGAAATTCGCTTTTGGTGTGCAAAACCGATTGGAAGTTAAAGATATTCCTAAAGGTACCAGTATTATCGCGCAAGAGTTTCGTCCAGGA
This sequence comes from Vibrio makurazakiensis, assembly GCF_050337375.1. Lineage (NCBI taxonomy): Bacteria > Pseudomonadati > Pseudomonadota > Gammaproteobacteria > Vibrionales > Vibrionaceae > Vibrio > Vibrio makurazakiensis. Next base: position 39,209 of record NZ_JAKJSW010000027.1, read on the forward strand.
CGACCTGAACCGACACCCATTGATGTGATCATGCAGCAAACCATAGATATTACTCAGCAGACGTTGGAATTCCATGAAGGGGAAGAAGACCGAGCTGGTGGTACTAAGCGTGATGAAGGCAAACTAACTGGTGGTCAATCACCTGAAACGTCGACGAAAAATAATCAAAACTCTGAGTCTGAGATGCAACAGCAGCAAGCTGAAGCACAATCTCAAGAAATGGAAACCTTGATGGAAAGCATCAAGAAAGCCTTGGAGCGTGAAATCGATCAAGGTGCAATTGAAGTTGAAAACCTTGGTCAGCAAATTGTTATTCGTATTCGAGAGAAAGGTGCATTCCCGTCAGGGTCAGCGTTCTTACAACCTAAATTCCGACCGCTTGTTAGACAGGTAGCTGAGTTGGTGAGAGATGTTCCGGGTATTGTTCGAATTTCTGGACATACGGATGACCAACGTTTGGACTCCGAGCTATACCGTTCAAATTGGGACTTATCTTCTCAGCGAGCAGTTTCAGTTGCACAAGAGATGGAAAAGGTCAGAGGTTTCTCTCATCAAAGATTGAGAGTTAGAGGTATGGCAGATACTGAACCGCTTGGGCCAAATGATACGGAAACACAGCGCAGCTTAAATCGACGTGTTGAAATCAGTATTATGCAAGGTGAGCCTATCTATAGTGATGAAGTTCCAGTTCCTGGCCTTTGATTAAGCCATCATGTTGAAAGCCCAAGCCACTTAGTGTGCTTGGGCTTTTTTGTGCCTATYTATTGCAGAATGGGGTGAATAATCGAGTGAGCAGCTAACTTATTAAACTGCGCTGTTAGGCAGTCTTTTCCTTGTTTGTATTTCTCATGTATAATTCGCGCCCTTAGATTTAGATAATGATCTATTCTGCTTCTAGAGCGGTGTGTCATACCTGCTCGCTCGGCGGTGAATCCTTTATTTGTTGTGAACCTTATGGTTGTGAAAGTATTATGAAATTTATTGTTAAGCCTCATCCGGAAATTTTTGTAAAAAGTGAATCGGTGCGTAAGCGCTTCACAAGGATTCTAGAATGTAATATCCGTAACGTTATTCAGCGTAGCTGTGAAAGTGTTGCGGTATTCAACCGTCGTGACCATATTGAAGTGACGTCAGAAAGTGACCAGTATTACTCAGAWGTGCTAGAGGCTTTGACTCAGACTCCGGGTATTCACCACTCTCTAGAAGTTCAGCAGTCAGAATTTAAAGACTTGCACGATATTTACGAGCAAGTGTTAGAGCGTAGCCGTGCTGATATCGAAGGTAAGACCTTCTCTGTTCGCGCTAAACGTCGTGGTAAGCACGACTTTACGTCTATTGAACTAGAGCGCTATGTAGGTGGCGGTCTGAACCAAGCTGTAGAGTCTGCGAAAGTAAGACTGAAGAACCCGGACGTAACGGTTAAGGTTGAAGTTGCTAACGACAAGCTAAACCAAGTACTTGCTCGTCACAAAGGCCTAGGTGGTTTCCCTCTTGGTACACAAGAAGATCTATTGAGCTTGATCTCTGGTGGTTTTGATTCTGGTGTTTCAAGCTACCTTCACATCAAACGTGGCTCTAAGGTTCACTATTGTTTCTTTAATCTTGGTGGCCCTGCGCACGAGATTGGCGTTAAGCAAGTCGCTCACTACTTATGGAATAAATATGGCTCATCTGCAAAGGTGAAGTTCATTTCTATCGACTTTGAACCAGTAGTTGCAGAGATCCTTGAGAACGTAGAAGACGGCCAAATGGGCGTTGTTCTTAAGCGTATGTTTATGCGTGCTGGTGGCATGGTTGCTGAGCGTTTCGGTATTGAAGCTCTAGTAACAGGTGAAGCTCTTGGTCAGGTATCTAGCCAAACGCTAACTAACCTGCGCCACATCGATAACGTAACGGATACTTTGATCCTTCGCCCGCTGATTAACTGGGACAAAGAAGACATCATCGACCTGTCTCGTATTATCGGCACTGAAGATTTCGCGAAAGTAATGCCAGAGTACTGTGGTGTTATCTCTAAGAAACCGACAGTGAAAGCGAAGAAAGGTAAACTAGAAGCTGAAGAAGCTAAGTTTAACTTTGAAGTTTTGGATCAAGTGATCGAAAACGCTCGTGTTATGGATATCCGTGACATTGAGAAAGAGAGCCAGGAACAAGCACCGGAAGTGGAGCAAGTTCAAGCTGTGGCTGAGCATGCTATTGTTTTAGATATTCGTAGCCCAGACGAAGAAGACGAAAATCCACTAGAAATTGATGGTGTAGAAGTTCAGCACCTTCCTTTCTTTAAGCTTTCGACTAAGTTTGGTGATTTAGACCAGTCTAAAGAATACTTGTTGTACTGTGACCGTGGTGTGATGAGTCGCCTACAAGCACTTTACTTACAAGAGCAAGGCTTTGCTAACGTTAAAGTTTATCGCCCTTAGGTTCCAATCTTTAAAGATAAGCTCATTGAGAAAACTAAAACCGTTCGCTGAAAAGTGAGCGGTTTTTTTATTCTCGGATAAGAATAGCTTGTACCTAATTGATACTTTTATAAATGATTAATAGTGCAGATAAAAAAACACCGCCATAAAGGCGGTGCGAAAAAATTTGACAGACAGGACAAAATAAATACAGGAAGTATATGTT
>NZ_JAKJSW010000114.1:0-13684 GCF_050337375.1 Vibrio makurazakiensis
GAATACACTTGTACCGGTTACTTTAAGTACGTTACTTAAACAGATGCCACCGCCGAATAGGATTAATACGCCCCAGTCCGTTGTTTTCTCAACATCTTTCCACTGTACCGCACGTGATGCACCTAATAGTACGATTGCACCAATCGCGACTAGGCTATCAAACTTAGAGAAGCCACCAATCATAGCGTTAATAGGCTTACCAAAAATCCACAGTGTTACGGTAAGTAAAAAGATGCCTAACGTGATTTTCTTACTGTTTGTCCACTCTACGGGACTATGGTCAAGTTCAAACGTATGGTTAAGATCTGGCTTAGTCATCATGTATAGGATAACCATCGCGATTGGCATAAGAATGAGTGAGATAGGTAGACCGAGGGCCATCCATTCCGTGAAACTTAAACCAACTTCTGCTGCCGCAATTGCGTTAGGCGGGCTACCAACCAAAGTCGCAATACCACCAATAGATGCACAGTAAGCGATACCAAGAAGTACAAATACATACGTATTTCTGTTCTCACGCTGGTCAACTTTATTCATGACACCTAATACTAAAGGCAACATCATAGCCGTCGTTGCTGTGTTAGAAATCCACATGGATAGGCCTGCACTCACGCCAAATAACATGAATATCGCGACCGACATTTTCCCTTTCGCGATTAGTAACACTTTGTCAGCAATAGCCTTATCGAGTTCTTGTTTATTAAGCGCAGCAGCTAAAGCAAAGCCACCTAAAAATAAGAAAATGATAGGGTTAGAAAAATTACCCAATGCAGTTTGAGTGTTGAAAACACCAAGTAAGACAGCCAGTAACGGAACGAGTAACGCAGTGATGCTAACGTGGATTGCTTCGGTCAACCATAATACGGCTATGAAGATTAGTAGGCTCAAGCCCGTATTGACACTGTGTTCAAATGGGAGGGTATTGAGAAGTGTGGCAAATAAAATAAAGTTACCAATCAATATCATGCTATTTCTGGTGAATAACCAGTTTTTCATTGTCGCCGCGAGTGCTGTCATAAGACGCTCCTTTTGCTTCGCCTCGTTGACGTCTATCAAGTAGACATCTTTTTTTTAGAATCCAATCAATGGACCTTATTGTTATATGAGGCTTACCGTTATTGACTTAATGTCAGGGGATGAACTTGTTGAATAGATGTTACTGAAGTAAAGGAAGTGGTATTGGTGTGATTTATTGGTGTTTAAAGAAAGTGTGAGGGAGCGAATTTAAAATGTGTAGATATCTACACATTTGTATCTAACGTTTCAGCGAGAGGCGAGTCTACTTTCTTCTGTTCAGACTCACCGGCATTTATTTTAGGGGATATTTCGGTATTGATGGGTTCTTTAGGGCCAAGAAATTTAGGCATAGTACCTATAATATAAAGGTCAAGGAATGCCTTACTACGTGCAAAAACTTCACGTAAACGGATAGTAATACCTGAATGTTTGGTTGGCCCTGATACTGCAAAGCATTGAGCTTTGATATCAAATGAACGAGCAATAAATAATGCGCGCTCGCAATGAAATTTTTGGGTGATAATTAGAAAGTTATCGGTATCAAAAATCTCTTTGGCTCGAACGATTGAATCGAGAGTCCGAAAGCCCGCGTAGTCTAAGTTAATTGCTTCTTCGGGCACACCAGACTGAAGCAAATCGCGTTTCATTGTCCAAGGCTCATTATATGAACGGTGGGCATTATCACCGCTAAGTAGAAAGTGATGAACTCTATCTAATTGGTACAATTCGATCGCAGCGTCAATTCTGTGTGAATAGTATTCATTAAGTGTTCGCCCTAAGTACTTACTGGTGCCTAAAACGACTGCAACGTCCATTTCCGGAACATCATCAAGAGACAATAAAATTCGCTCTTCTGCTTGCCAAGAAACCCAGCGATCAATGGCGATCACTGTTACAACTGTCACTAATAGTAAGATGCCCATAGCGGTTACACCGGTGCGAAATGAATTACGCACACGCTGAACTAGTGGGTGAGAGACTAATAGGTTCAATTTCACGACTTAACGAATTCCTTCAGTTCTAGCGGTTTACTTGTAGTAAATCGGGTTGCTAACAAATTTGACACTTGCAAAATGGATTGGTTGATAATAGCAAAAGGAATAATTATTTAGCATCGTATTTTTGGATGTTATTTCGATTTCAAAGCATTAAGCATGGTGCAAAGAAAGTTAGAGAGGGAATGTTGGAATTGGTTCAAACAAAAAGCCTCCGCAGAGCAGAGGCTTGGTACTTTAGCTTATCTCTTAATAAGTTAAGAGTAGCTTAGTTGGTCATTTAACCGAGCTTAGAAAGCGGTACGCTTGTAGCGACGGTAGACTGGTTGCCAGAAATGCTGGTCGATAGCTTGGTGTAAAGCTTCGTCGGTGATCTCTAGTGCAACGCCTTGTTCGATAGCCTTTTTACCAACAGCGTAAGCAATTTTCTTAGAAACTGAATGAATTTCTTCTAGCGGTGGAAGTAGGGCACCAGAACCATTGATCGCAAGTGGCGAACAAGTAGAAAGAGCACGACTCGATTCCATTAGCATTTCATCAGTTACGCGAGAAGCATTTGCTGCCAGCACACCCAAACCAATACCCGGGAAAATGTAGCTATTGTTACATTGTGCGATTGGGTAAGTTTGACCTTTATGTACCACTGGTTCGAACGGGCTGCCAGTCGCAACTAGAGCTTGACCGTCAGTCCAACGAAGAATGTCGTTTGGTGTAGCTTCTACACGACTTGTTGGGTTCGAAAGAGGGAATACGATTGGACGCTCACAGTGTTGGTGCATCTCTTGGATCACTTCTTTGCTGAATAAGCCAGGAGCGCCTGATACACCGATAAGTACTGTAGGCTTCGCATTACGAATTACGTCATGCAGTGAGTAGCCAGTACCTTCGCCTTCCCAGTCTTTAGTGTTCGTATTTGGTTGAACTAGACGCTGTTGGAAATCAAGTAGGTTTTGCATACCTTCTTGTAATAGGCCCCAACGGTCTACCATGTAAACTTGAGAACGAGCTTGTGAATCGCTAATACCTTCAGAAACCATTTGAGCGATAATTGCTTCAGCGATACCACAACCTGCTGAACCTGCGCCTAAGAAAGTAATGCGTTGCTCAGACAGTTTGCTGCCTGCTGCTTTACATGCTGCAATCAAAGAACCAACAGTGACGGCTGCTGTGCCTTGGATGTCATCATTGAAGCAACAAATACGGTCTTTATAACGCTCAAGAAGTGGCATTGCATTCTTTTGTGCAAAGTCTTCAAATTGAACCAGTGCGTCTGGCCAACGGCGTTGAACTGCTTGAATGAACTCTTCAACGAAAGCATCGTAATCAGCACCAGTGATACGAGGATGACGCCAGCCCATGTACATTGGGTCAGCAAGACGCTGAGGATTGTTTGTACCTACATCAAGCACGATTGGTAGCATGTAAGCTGGGCTAATACCGCCACAAGCTGTGTAAAGAGCAAGCTTACCAATTGGAATACCCATGCCGCCAATACCTTGGTCACCCAAACCAAGAATACGCTCGCCATCTGTTACCACGATAACTTTAACGTTGTGGTTAGTCGCGTTGTTCAATAGGTCGTCAATACGATCACGGTTCGGGTATGAGATAAACAAACCACGACCACGACGATAGATATTAGAGAAGTTTTCACATGCAGCACCAACAGTTGGTGTGTAAATGATAGGCATCATCTCTGAAATATGATTTTGAACTAAACGGTAAAATAACGTCTCATTGGTGTCTTGAATATTTCGCAGGTAGATATGTTTATCCATATCATTGTCGAAATTACAGTACTGCTTATATGCACGACCAACTTGCTCTTGAATCGTTTCTGTTGTTTCTGGTAGCAGGCCTTCGAGATTAAAAGAGCTACGCTCCTCGGCTGAGAATGCGCTACCTTTGTTTAGAAGTGGCGTGGCAAGCAGGGCTGGACCCGCATAAGGGATATAGAGAGGACGTTTGTCGTTGTTCATTGGTTGCCTATGTAGGGGTGGAAAATACCCGAAAAATGATAACGGTTTAGTTGATCAATTGTAAACAATTTATCCAACTATGTGATGCAATTAAGTATGAATATTTCGTTAATCTGAACGCACGCATAATAACACGATAAAATTAGTTATAATCCCCTAAATGTCATGCCTTTAAGTTTATAAAACTCTATCTATGCAATTATTACCCATTGATTCCCTTCAGTCTGAATTTCATCAACTGATTCGTTCACATAACCTCGTAGTTGAAGCTGAAACAGGCTCAGGGAAATCGACAAGATTACCCATTTGGGCTGCAAAGCATGGCCGTGTTTTGGTTATTGAACCAAGAAGAATTGCATGTACGTCATTGGCTCACTTTCTTGCAGAACAAGCATCGACTCAAATTGGAGACGAAATAGGCTATGCCATTAAGTTGGAAGGGCAGTTTACCGAGCAAACTCAGGTTGTGTTTGTTACACCTGGCGTAGCATTACGTTGGTTAGCTGAAAATGGGTTAAGTGAATTTGACGTTATCGTTGTAGATGAGTTCCATGAAAGGCGATGGGATATCGATTTGCTGGTGGCTTTGTTGAAAGAAAAGCAGAGCCATAAGTTGATAATCACCTCTGCTACCATTGAGGGAGCGAAACTTGCTGAATATCTCGATGCAAAACGCATGAGAAGTGAAGGGCGAGTCTTCCCAGTTAGTGTTAGCTATCGAGCAAGAGAGTCTCGTTCCCAACCGGATATTCGCTCGCTAGAGCAGAATGTCATTGAAGAGGTAGAACGTCAGCTAACCAGCTCTACGCATGACATTCTGGTTTTCTTACCAGGACGAAAAGAAATAACACAGTGCGCTCAGAGGTTAAATCAACTTCAAGGTGTAACGGTTGTTAAACTTCATGGCTCCGTCAGTGATGAAGAGCGTAATATAGCCTTAACGATTCAGCCTCAGCGTAAAGTCGTACTTGCCACTAACATCGCCGAAACTTCCTTAACCATCCCAAATATTGAAGTTGTCATTGATTCCGGATTAGAACGAAGGACTGTTCAAAGAAATGGTCGCACGACACTGTCATTGAAAAACATCTCTCAAGCTAGCGCGAAGCAAAGAGCAGGACGAGCGGGGCGTGTGATGGACGGTATTTGTATTCGCCTATACGGCCAGCATGCAGTATTAGAAATGGTCACGCCACCGGAATTGCAACGGGAAGAGTTAGTTGAGCCTATGCTTGCCAGTGCGTGCTGTGGGTATAAACTAGAAAACCTGAACTTTCTAGATAGCTTACCGTGTAAGGCGGTAGATTCTGCAAAGAAAACCCTGACGCTTATGGGCGCGATCAGTGAAGCCGGTGAAGTAACTAAGCACGGAGAAACCCTTTACCCGCTACCAATCGATGCCTTACACGCAGACCTTGTCACTCGTATTTCAAATAAATCGATAAAAGAAGCGATGATCGATTTGACTGCTGCATTATCAGTTCCCTCTAATTTGTATCAATTACCTAAAACTAGTGAGCAGTTAGAAGCGCTGACCAACGCAGTAGCAGAAAGGTGTGACGCGTCTATTCTCATCAAGTTGGTGAGAGGGTATGAGTTCCCAAATCTTATTGTTGAACCAGAATTGCTAAAAGAAGCTCGAGGGCTATCTAGTCAAATGCGCTCGGTGTTTGGTTTACCACAACTTGATGTTGCCTCGAGATACAATCGTGACGCATTACTTCGAGAGATCATAACTTTACATCCTGAGTTAACTTTAATAAGAAGAGCGAAGCGTCGCGAAGCATTCTCTAACGGCTTTTATGAAGCGGTACTTGGAAAGCAAAGCCTTTTAAGCGAAAAAGCAGAAGCTTTATTGGTCTTAGATACGCACAGCTTACCAGGGCGAGGCGTAAAACAAACACTGACTTTGGCAACGGTCAATATGCCCATTCCACTAAAACTCCTTGAAGACATGGAACTGGGGGAGTGGCAACAAGGACAAACCTTAGTATCGGATGGCGATGTTTCGACTCAACTTAATCTCGTTTATGCAGGTAGAGTGATCGCGACAAAACAGGTGACCCCAGAAGGTAGCCTTGCTCTAAAACCTATAGTAGAGATGGTTGTTGCAAACAAACTTTTAAAAGGGCTTGCGACTGAACGCCAAAACCAAATCACACACTGGCTCATGTACAAGAAGTTGGGATTATCAGATTCACCATCCGTTGGTGAAGAACAGCTAACTTTTGAGTCTTGGTTTATTGAACAGTTGGAACTATTGGGCGTAACCAGTATTGAAGATCTTGATATATTCACGAATGATGACTTTGAATTTGAAGGTATACCTTACTGGGAGTATGAAGAGTTTTCAGCTAAACATCCGCTATCGCTTTGCTTAGGTGATTTGCAGTTAGACGTGGAGTACCATGTCTCGCGCAAGCTCGTATACGTAATACATAAGAGTGGTTTAAGAAAAACAGTGCCGAAGCGTTGGGAATTACCGACCTGGAAAGGTTGGAGAGTTCAATATAAGAAAGCAAGTCGAATAGTCGATATCAAATAACTTTTATTCTAGCCTTAAAATATTAAGTAAATAATTACGTATATGAAATTAGAGTACAAAGTTTGTTAACAACTTGGGTTTGATATTTCTTTTTGTTTGATTGAAGGGGTATAAAAGACCGTTGTCTTATATCCTATTGCTATATAGAGAAACTTGGTAGATATTTGGAACATTGTGTTGCCAATGTGTCGGGGGACATTATGGATAAACAAGAGATGACGAGTGTGGAGTTTGACTATACTACGTTTCTTGGAGCCWCATGCAGTAAAAAATGGACGTTTTTAGAAGCACTAACCACGTTTGCGCCAGTATTCGGTACCGTCTGGAGAGATAGTATAAAAGAGCTAGCAACACCAGAAGATCGGTTGTGGGAAATGGCACTTAAATCAATGTCTTCACGAAAGAGTGATGAATCAAATATTGTTACTTTATTGAAACTAGCCAAGCTTGAAGGGATAAACGAACTAAAGGTAGTTATGCCTTACTCATTAGAGGAAGGACAGATAGAATATATTGAGTCGAGAAGTCACTTAATCATATCTGAACATTCCCAAGAAGAATTCACAATTCGTTTATAGCTTATCAGTATTCAATAAAACGGCCTCATCAGAGGCCGTTTTTATATTCGAAATACCGATCAGCCAATCAAGCCATACTGAGCGTCAAGAATATCAATGATCTCTTGCTTAGGATTGTCACTTAGAACAATCTTTTTACCTGTGATTTTTTCAGCGATTTCTGTGTAAGTTCGAGAAACAGACATCAGCGCATCAAGTGGTAATTCGTTGTCTTGAGCCAATGCTTCACGTTCTGGCATACGCTCTTTGTTTAGCAAAATATCAGGATCAGGGAAGTGGTTCAGTAAGAACTGGCGGAAACCTTCTTTAGAGTTTTCCACGATGTTTCCTGCAAGGTATTGCTGAGTGTCCCAAATACGTGAAGAGTCAGGTGTTCCTACTTCGTCCATGTAGATAAGCTTTTCATTACCTTTCGCATCGTTAACGTAGCCAAACTCAAATTTAGTATCGACGAATGTCTGGTCTACTTGTGCTAGAGCTTCACTAATTACGTTAAAGCCTTCTTTTAACAACTTTTCGTAATGTGCAATATCAGACGACTTAGTGAAATTAAATGCTTCAAAGTTATCTTCAATATTTTGACGAGTGATGTTGACGTCGTCAGCTTCAGGAACACCAGGGATACCTTTTAAAATACCTTTCGTTGACGGAGTGATGAGTAACTCAGGCAACTTCTTGTCTTTTTGTAGCCCTTCAGGCATTTCAATGCCACAAAACTCTCGCTCACCCTTTTCGTATGCACGCCACATTGAACCAGTAATGTATTGACGACAAATCGCTTCAATCATTACTGGTTTAGCTTTTTGTACAATCCACACAAATGGGTGTGGAATATCGAGGATATGGCTATCAGCTAGGCCGTTATCTTTGAACAGCTTGAACCAATGGTTAGAGATAGCATTGAGCGCTGCACCTTTCCCTGGAACACCTTTTAGGTTGCCTTCTCCGCGCCAAATACAATCAAATGCTGAAATACGGTCGCTAATAACCATAATTGCAAGAGGTGCATCTGAAGCGACATCGTAGCCTTTTTCTTTAATAAGGCGTTGGCTGTCTTCTTCGGTTAACCAATAAACAGAGCGAACTTTGCCACTGTGCACAGGTTTGTTAGTACGGATTGGTAGATCATTATTTACGGCAAGAACTTGATCAGCGAGGCTCATTTAGACATTCCTATCTTTTATCAAACGTCATACAGAGAAGTGCGAGGACGCACGGTAGTTAGAGGGGCATCATACCAGATCTATTTTTTGTCGCCAGATAAAAAGCAAACGTTTGCTAAGTTTTTAGGATACAAAAAAACCTCCAAATAGCAGAGGCTACTTGGAGGATAAAGGCAGTATATAAAGAAAAATTATTCGTTAATAAAATGATGAGTTTAGTGTAATTGGTCATGCTCACCTGCTGTGAAAAACACTTCACAGTGGTATTGGCGAGCTAAGCTTTTTAATTGAGCCTGGCTGAATAGCGGAATATTGCCACTGGCAACAACCGCGCTCGCATTGCCAGACTGAATTGCCTTCATCACTATAATTTCTTCTGGCTGGCTTGAAGAGGGTTTCATGTGGATGACTCTGTCACAGCAAATTGCATGTGATTGAAGTGTTGATGCAGAAGGACGCGGAGTTTCAGCAGTAAAGAGTACCCACTGATTTTGATTTGATAATTCAGCAAGACGTCCAAAAGCAGAGTAAGACAAATGCTGTGAGCGAGTGTTGTTGCTCAATGAAATGTGAAACTGGTTTTGAGTATGTAGTGGCTGTACTTGAATCATTTCGCTGTCCTTATATACATGCTGTATGTCTATACAGTAGTTTTAAGTGCGCAAAAGTTCAAGACTTTTTTGATGCTTTTCTAGTCTTCATTTGTGCTTAGATAAACCTGTATTGGTATAACTTATTGATTGTAAATGTGATTTTAATTTGTTTGATTGCGTTTGTTGTTCTGGGGTGAATAATAGTTTTTGAGATCTCAATCAGAGATATACAGTAGTTTACCTGTGTATACAGGTGTTCAATTAGTGGTGAGCGAGCCTGTTGAAGGGTAGGGAGGAGACTTGAATCCTGACGGTAGGTCGTTAACAGGAGTGTAGAAATAATGTTGGGTGATTGGTTTAGGTAGAAAGCAAAAAAGCGCCGAAGGCGCTTTCTCTATTTTTACAACGTTAGTATTTTGATTAACGCATTGTGGCTTGAGATAGCTTCGCTCTCATTTCCATTTCGCCAATATTGAACTGACGAACATCTATTACTGCAAAATCATTACAGTCTTTGCATGCGTGATGGTATTTACCATCAATATAATCGTGTTTAATAACTAACTTTGGTTGTTTGCACCAGTCACAAGTGCCTTCAATAGTGAACATCTAATTCTCCTCACCTGTTTAAGTCAGGTGTTATTGTCGGGCGAGATTATGACATAAATACACTATTAAAGTTAACCATTTGTTGCGAAATTTTGAGAGCGACATCGATTGCGAGCCAATAAATATAAGCGAACCATGCTTAAAAGTGAATGTGTTAATAGTTTCTTTTACTTTTTTGTAACATTTTGAGATATAACTTTTAACGCGGCATTGAGGCGTTTCATTTCCTCATCGCTGCCGTTGATATCTGGGTGGTATATCTTTGATAGTTGTTTATAGCGTAACTTGATTTCTTTTGGGGTAGGGATAGTACTTGGGGTGAACCCAAATACAGCGCAAGCTAGGCTAACGTTATGGTTTTTGTTGTTAGCTTGATGTTTCTTAATTTCTTGAAACATGGCTTCCATCTGGCGTTTTTGCTGCTTGATCGTTGTTTGGCTGCCTTTGAGCTTATTTTGAGAGAGTTCTAATTGTTCGAGTTTCTGATGACTTTTTTTACGGCGTAGTTTCTTAACCGCCACAAATAGTGAACTGAATAGGATGACCAGTGTGATAACGGTTATATAGTCAGAGCTGGCAAATTGATTGGTGGAAGTATTCTTCTTCTCTAGACTGGGCGTTGTACCTGGTTCAGATACATCACTAAATGCAACATCGAGTTGTTCAATCGATGAAATTTGTTTGGCACGCCTTGCGTTGAACTTCGCTTCTAAAACTCGTCCATAACCGTCTTCGGCGCTAGCATTGTCGTCCAAGCTCAAAGCAACTTTATACCACTGCTCTGATAGATCTAATGAACGGATAGAGCCTGTGTGGCTCTCGTAGAGCTTAGCAAGTTGTAAAGGGGCTTGTTTATTTCCTTGGGTTGCAAGTTGGTTATACCAACGAATCGCGCCAAGAGTGTCTTGTTTTGTACCAATGCCATTTGCCAGAAAATAAGCGAGCTTAGATTGAGCGTTGACCTGACCATTTTCTGCCGCTTGGGAATACCAATAGAAGGCGTTGCTCTTATCTTGCTGCACATCTACGCCCAAATCATAAGACTGAGCTAATAGGTATTGAGAGTCGGCGTCGTTAGCCTCGGCCTTTTCGGTTAGGCTAGTGATGGTCTCTGCATAGACAGTTGATGCTGAAAGTGCGAGAAATGTTAAGGCAAGAGTAAGCTTTGACAAAATAAGAACCTAAGAAAAAGGCTCGGACTGTTAAGTGCGAGCCTTGATTCGATTATTTCAGAGGAAGAATCTGAATTTCAACGCGACGGTTACATGCGCGTCCTTCCGCTGTGCTGTTGTCACATAGTGGGTAGCGTTCACCGTTACCACGTGCAATTGCACGGCCTGCAGCGACATCTTGAGAAATTAGGRATGAACGTACAGATTCTGCACGACGCTCGGAAAGAGTCTCGTTGCTTGCTGCACTACCAGTGCTATCAGTATGACCATCAATCACTAGGCTAGTGTCTGGGTATTCAACTAGGATTTGAGCAACACCACGTAGAGTCTTGTGAATGCTTGACTCTAGAGCGTATGAACCAGAAGCGAAGCCAATTCCATTTTCTAGGCGAAGAAGAAGTTGGTTTTCGCCAACACGCTCCACTTGAACACCAGAATTTAGCAACTGATCACGTAGAGCTTGTTCTTGTTGGTCAAAGTAGTAACCAACACCACCACCCACTGCAGCACCACCAGCAGCGCCAATTAATGCACGCTTACGACGCTCTTCTGCATTGTCACCTGTAGCAACACCCACAGCAGCACCAGCTAGTGCACCTAAAAGGGCACCTTGCGTTGCAGAGTTTGTTTCAGACTCACCAGTAGTCGCGTTTTGACGTTGAGTCGCTTGACAGCCAGTTAGGGCAATTAAAAGAACTAATGCAGTAGTAATTTTTTTCAATTTTGAATCTCCATATATAGCATTGCTGCTTAAAACTTGTGGAAGCTGTCTTCCTAACATGCTGTTCTATATAACAACTAAGCTAAATCTTGTAAAGTGAAAACACTAAGTTTTCGCGATGCGTTTTGCCGCTTGAGCACCTGCTACAGGGCGGTTTACAGATAGTTTTCTGCCTTTTTTAAGGCCAACTTCATAATCTGCTGTTAAGTTCTTCATTGCTTCTCGTAACTGTTGCTTAAAAGTTTCGCGGTCGATGTTTTGAAACTCTTTATCAATGTAGTTATTGATTTTGTTGTTTGATTCATCGTCTGGAGTGATGGTTGGAAGCTTCTCTAGTGCGCCTTCTACCCAACCAGATACGAATGAGTTTACACGTCGAGTGACTTCTAAAGAACCTGTTCCTGAACCAGCAAAGCTATTTCTAAACTGACCAGTATGTTCGTTCAACTCTCGATAAATAATATCAAAAGCGAACGCAGCAAAAATAGCTCGGTCGGCTTCACCAATAAACTCGACACGTTTTAAACCTTTGTGGTTCAACAGTACTGCTTCAACACCGAACTTGGTGTTAATTCCACGAATCACGCGCAGCAACGTTGAACTGATATTTGCAGGGAGCAAGTGAGTCGACTGAGTTTTCCCCATTTTGATGAATTCGATATCGTCTTTTTCAAGACCATACTTAAGCATCAAATTATGGGCCATTTTTATGGCATTGGCTGCTTCATTAACGTTTGCTGAATTACCAAGTTCAAGACATTTGGCAATCTTTTTCAGGGCTTTTTTCTTATCCATCGACTAACTAACTATCTTCCACAAAATGAGAAAAGTCCGACATTTTACCTGTTTTCATCAATAACAGAAAGGGGAGATGCAATTTAGATAATAGAGCTAGATAGAGATGAAATCCACATGATACAATACGAAGTAAAGTATAATTGGTCGTGGCGTTGGTTATGTATACCCAAATAGAACAACTTTGTTTAAAAAAAATCACACGAATTTATATGGATAGGACACCAAACTCTATCCAGGAGCTAAAGTCGACGGTCGTTGAACTGTATAGCGAGCAAGGTTTTAGGGTTAATGCTACGTACATTGCTTTTTTAGATGCTTATCAGATATACCGTCAATATAACTTTGAAAAAGCAGCAGTGCTTTTTATGGATCTGTTGGCTAGATGTGAACGTGAAAAAGAAACTGTGCTTGCTCAGTACCTGAGAGTTCATTTAGGGACACTTTCATCTCTTATTGGCGACTACCAACAAGCGTTGACCTATCTATTAGATGCGCAATCTAAGCAAGAAATTGAAGACTATTACTTTGACTCTCTACTCAATACCAACCTAGCTGCGATATATAGCCAATTAGGCGACTACGAAATGTGTGCCGAAATTGCAAAGCTTGCCATTACGAGTTTGGCTCTTACCGACGACAAATCATCGTTAAGTCTATGTTATCTAAATTACGGTCGTTCACAGCGAGAATTAGGTGATTTAGAAGAAGCTGAAACTTGGCTGAACAAAAGCATTGAACTTAACATAGCCCATTCATTTGAACGTAATCTTGCTTATGCCCGTTTGTACTTAGGTTTAGTCGAACAAGACCGCAATAATAGCGAGGAGGCCAATCAACTCTTTGACCGAGCATACCGTGCATTTATTGAAATGAAAGATGGCTATGGTGTCGCTGAGTCTGCAAGTTTATATGCTAATTTCTTATACCATTCAAAAATGCTGACAGAAGCGATTGTGTTATGTGAGTCTGCTATTGGCAACAAAGATATAAGAGAGTACCCCAAATTACTTTTTAGACTTTATGCAGTGTTAAAGTCATGTCATAAAGCGCAAGATGAATGGTCAGCTATTGAGCGCGTATACACTGAACAAATTAGTTATGCCGAAACAGAGTTGGATCGCTTTCAATCTCAAGAAAGCCAATATTTTCAGTCCAACGTTCAAAGAACCAGAGAGTATCGTGAGCAGGTTAATCAGGAAGAGCTACTGAACAGCTTAGGGGCGATTACTTTACTTGGGCAGAAAATCTCAACATCCACGAACCTTATAGACGACATTGTTGAAGTGYTTGATGATATTCAGATGCTATTCCCTGCGTCGTTCTTCAGTATTGGCTTATTCGATCCGTTGAAAAATCAACTTGAGTACCGTTTTACTGTCGATGAAGGTGTGGTTGTAAGCCCTAAAACTGTCAGTTGCTTAGGGAACAACGGGATAGGCGTCCATTGCTGTAAAACACGAGAAACTGTTCTTCTTAACACCRGAACTGACGAGGAAGTCGCGACTGCATTAAAC
>NZ_JAKJSW010000115.1:0-13682 GCF_050337375.1 Vibrio makurazakiensis
GTATTAGCCTATAGGTTTGCAAGTGCCCAAAAATGTACTTTCGTATTTGTAAGACCTAATTACGCCCTGAGAGTCTGTAAAGAATGTGTAAGTACAGCTGTCATTAAAGATTTTGTATTCAATTTCTAGCTCGTTTTTTTCATTTATTTTCTTCAACTCAGGTTCACCCCATTGAGCAATCAGATCATTGACATGGCTGCCAGACCAACTTTCTCCAAATGAACTTTCGCTTACAAATAATGAGCAACCACTTAGAATCGCAGTAAGCCAAAGAGCTAAGAACTTTCGTTTCACTTTCATACCCTTCAAATTATTTTATCCATTCTACCTAAACTCAAAAATGCCAAGTATTGGGATTCAGAATTTAGTGTTTATATCCACTGTAGTTTGTTGTAGCCGATAAAACACGCCAGTACACACAGAGACCACATATTTGGCATTTGGTTCTACAGAAGTTAACCATTCGAGGACATTAAGTTTGTTCACCTCTTACGCATGAACACCACCGACTACAACAAGTAGTACGAGATCGGGATGGTTGGAAAAAGAGCAATAAAGTAAGACCTTAAAACCATCACGTTAACCGTTAAATTCACCTAATCATTGCCTTAGTCTAAGACCAGCTTTGAACTTAAATAGAACTCAGCTTAAATTCTCGCTTGATACAAATGCTGTTATACAAGCGGTTCTAGCGTTGGGTTTTCTTTCAATAAGTTGATCAAAGGTAAAAATAATGGCTGCGGTAGACTATCTAGTTTGCACCACTTCCACTGCTTACATTTATCAGGCTCAGTCACTTTAGGCTCACCCTCAACACTAGACGCTACGACATATAAGGTCACATAATGCTTATCGTCTTGATCGAAAATATCATTTGTAAAAGCGAACTTCGTTACCGTGTCCACGAACAAACCAGTCTCTTCCAACGTTTCGCGCTTCGCACACTCTTCAATGCTTTCACCCAGTTCTRAATGCCCACCGGGGGTCGCCCATGAATTTGCTCCATGAGAACCAATGCGTTCACCCAACAAGATACAACCATCCCTTAGAATAATGGTTGCAACTCCAACTCTTACTTCTTTACTCACTGTTCTTTCCTTGTATGTAACTAATTTAGCTCGTGTATTAGCAACGAAATCGCTAAAAAGACAAACCTAATGACTTCAAATCATCTTCACATTGGGCTGCGTTTTCAAATTGAATGGCAGAAATACCGCAAGCCTCTGCGCCAACCACGTTATATGGCATATCATCTATAAATACTGTTTCTGACGCTTCAATCTGATTTTGTGTAAGTAACGCATGGTAGATCTCAGGCTGAGGTTTTAGCACACCTAAATCAGCCGATACCGTTGTGCCATCAAACAATGACCAGAACGTATATTCATGCTTTAGATGACTAACAATTTCGTGAACATTGTCTGTAAGCGCATAAACATTGTATCCAGCCGCTTTGACACGCTTTAATAAATCAACCGAGCCAAAAATCAGAATCTGAGTTTGTTTTACGTAGTAAAAGAGGCGTTCACATTCAAATTCATCTAACCCAAGTGATGATTGGTATTGTGATTTGGCGTCTGCTTCAGAAATTAAGCCCTTGTTTAAGTCGAGCCATATTTCAGATTGGAAAATGGATTTCGCCAATTCTTCGGTTGCTTTAGCATCCCCGAAAGTTAGTCTTACAATTTCCGAAGGCCCCCAACGAACGAGAACGTTGCCAATATCAAAGACTACGTTTTTAATTTTACTTGAACCCATTAACTTCCCCTTCAACTTAAACCGTATAAAACGGTGAGAACATTCTTCTAGCTAACCACTACTTTGAATACGTTAAAACAAAGCTATTTAGATCTGCGACGGTTTTAATTACGTGAACTTTCTTACTATCAGATAGTTCTACCAACCTAGACATAAACTCATCATTCCAAAACTTTGGACATCGCTTTAGTACTTTATAGCTTTCGAGTGTGCCTTTAAGTATGGAACTGCCTTCTGGCCAACCTTCCGGCTTGATAAATACCCCTTTAAAGAAACGCTTTGTCACGAACCAATAGCTAATGGGATACGGGAGATCGATATATACAAGAGTATCTGCAGCTTCTATACGCTTGTTGAATGAGCTAATAGGTCCGAACCCATCAATAATCCAACTTTCTGAACACAGTATATTGTCGTGTGTTTCGTCAAATATTTCTCGTTCAACAAACTCGCCGTTAGGCTTATAAACGATTGAGTCTAATTGATGAAGTGGCGTCCCCGTAGATAAAGAAAGAGACTTACTTACCGTCGACTTCCCACTACCAGGTTTACCGAAAACAGCTACCCTTTTCATGTGAACTCCTCAAAAGAACATTCCAATAAGGCAGATACAGAAAACCCACCTTAGTAGGTGGGTTTGATATATCTAAAGCGCATCAACTATCCCACCATTCTTATAGAATGATGATAATTCGTTCCTTTAATTGCTTTAGACATACTTTCATACAACTACTCTCATATAATGAAGGTAACTTGTCAATGGGATTCTATAAAGTAGGTTTGATTTCAAGGAGTGACACTAGGCACCAAGGTTAACTAAAAGGACAACTACCACACATAAAAGTGTCACCAAATGACCTATACGAGACAAATTTGTTCAATTAATCTACGTTCATTAATAAACTGTCTCATTCAAGACCTAAATATACCTTAGGAAACAACAACGAAAAAACGGTAAATAAAGGTAAATAAAGGTAACTATCGTTGCTAATAAATAGTCCATATTAACCTAAATCTATCTAGTTAAAAAATGGGTTAAATATCATTTAATCAATAACTCTAAGTAGAATTAAGGCAATTAGGTTTACTAATAGTGCAGTGACCATGCTGTATTCAGTGGATAAAGAGCCATTTAAAAGTTGGATAATCGCATATTAAATTGGATAAATCCTACTTTTAGGTTGCGTGAAACCCTGTTAATTCGATAAAAATATCAATTGAGTCTGACACGTGAAATCTACAAAACATTTAATTACCTATTAAGAGTAAATAAATAACATAAAACATAAATATCCACTTATTTTTATATCAGTGGTTACACCTTGGATAGGATAGCTTATCGAATCCAACTTTAAGATATATGTGAGAGACAATAATGTTATATCTATTTGATTTAGGAACAAACTCATCTTACAAATTGGTTCTGAACGGTAATGTATTGTATGGATTAGATTCTGAAAGTAAAACGATGGAATTTTATCTTAACGATAAAGAGCACTTTGTCTTGGAGTATCTTGCCAAGAATTCCTCTTCAGACTCCCCCTCTGATTCGAGAGATATTGAGTTAGCTTATCAAAATGAGTTTTCTGATGTATTTGGACTTTATAGTTTGAAAAACACAATTGCTTCTATTCGCAAAAAATACAAGCTAATAACGGACAGCTATAGCATTGATAGCCCAAAAGAATTAATAAACAATGTGTTTAAAAAAGGTTATTACGTGAATATGATTGATAATGCCTATATAAGCAAGCATAACGGATTGGATATAAATGAATTCAAGTTAAATACAGTGGCTATGTTACTTTTGTTCTTTAAAATGTACCGTTCAAGTTTAATAAAAAAGCTATCGACAGTTGTTGCGCTATCAACGTTATTTCTTGCATTTATGTATATTCTTCAGATTATTAATATTAGTTCGATAATTAATAAATACAAACTTAATACCGACTTAATTGCCGAGAAGGTTTTAGAGTACGGATGTAACCACGACCTAAGTCCTTCAGTACTGAATCAGTCACTTAATTTAGATTCGGCATTACTTGTTGGTCTTAAAGGTAGCTGTTTAATTGATCGAGAAAAAGTACAAAATATCAACAACATAGATCTACTTAGCTTGCTAAAACAAAATCAATTTGTTTACACAAAACGAACAAACCAACAGGGTGAAGAGTTTTATGCACGTATTTCTAAGAAATCAATCAGTGGGCGATATGAAAACACATTACTCCCCTTTTTGACTGACTCAGTGCATATCGATAACGAACTAGGGAAATTATTATCTACTGGTGAACCAGGTGATTTTAAAATTTTCTCTCATAACCTTAGAGACGATGCTTGGGTTACCTACTACAGTAACGACATAGTATATGAATGGTTGACGTTACTAGTAATAATCTCATTTTCACTATACATGAAAAACGTTTATCGATTTTTTCACTTCGTTACTACATGGGTTGGCTTACAATATAAACTTGAAGTTATTATGGATACAAAAAATAACCACCCCATTTACTATGAGGTGCTTACACGAGTTAAAAAAGGCTCCCCACTCGACTATATTAATAACATTAGAAAGTCTCAACTAGTTACATTCCATACAATATTAACTATTAGAGCAATCGAAAAATCACAACTAAATGGAAAAAACAACAATTATGGGATAAACCTGTGCCCAACAATCTTAAAAGGGGAGCAATTTACACTACTAAAAAATTACTTAACTCGTTTAGAAGCAAATGAAGTAACTTTAGAGATTACCGAGAACTCAAATTTTCCATATACGTCAGAGATTATAGAGAACATTTTGCATCTAAAAGATACAGGATTCATTGTCGCTCTTGACGATTTTGGAACTGGAAACAATAACATTGAAATAGTTAGAAAAATACAACCAAATTATTTAAAGATAGAGAAAGATTTCCTAATAGGTATAGAAGAAGATTCTCCAGAAAAAGAGGTATTGATTAACCTTTCAAAACTCGGACATTTGTCTAATTCAGAATTAATACAAGAAGGTGTTGAAACAATTAGACAAAAAAACTTCTTATTCAAGTTAGGTCATATTTATCAGCAAGGGTATTTATATAGTGAAAAACAATAATGGATATGAGGGGTCAATTTGGAATTTTGATTTCACACCTTCTAATATCGCAGGTAAAGTTAATATGAGAGAACAGTCGTGTTCAAGTTGCAGTGGTGAAATATCAAAAAACACATGCTCAACCACATGTATTGAATGCTTACATTCCGAGTCTTATATGAACCAGTACAGAGGCTATTACCCTGATGAGATAGTTACAGCATTGGTTAATTTGGATACTTGTAAAAGGATGATATTTAATCTAATTGAACAAGAGAAAAATGGTACAGAACTTGATGTTGGCGTTATCTTTAACATCGAAGTAAAGGTGCATCATGCACTAATATTATTAAACTCAATATCTAACAAAACCGAACCAGTGAAAATGATATATATTATTTGTGCTGAAATTCGAGATCTTATCAATAGTCGAGACTACCACACCGTAGTCGCCGAATAATTAACATAAATTCAAGCATGGATGTGTTGTAATGAAATTTGCGTTTAAAAACTTGCCTATTTTGTACCAGGTGCTTTCACCAGTAGCCCTAGCAATAATTTTATTTGTAGTTGCCATAGGAATATCAAATAATAAACTAAACGAAACTTTGACTAACTCTCATATTTCTTCAGATACAGTTGAATATTCTACATATATCCAGGAGTCAGAAAGGACCATTTGGCGCTTTAGAATGGCTTCCATTCAAGCACTCAATGGTGATAAAAATTGGGAAGATTACTATCAAGAGCTATCAAATTATAATGAGAATCTTTCTAAACTCTTTGACAGCATTAGAAACTCCAAAGTATATATTTTCAATCGTGAGATAGAAAATAAAGTCAAAGATATCGAAAGTGATGTAGCTGCATATGCTCAGCAGATGAAAAGAATTCACGAATTAAAAGTAAAAGTCGATGATGAATACTCTTCATTACCATGGATCTACGAAATAATAAATGAGACTGATTCAATGGTAGGAAAAAGCAATACTTTTTCTGATTACGACAAGCAAGATTGGTATACTGCCAAAGCACGTTTGTATGTTTATTCTACACAGGTACAAACTCATTTTGCCGAATTGATGAAAATTTATAACCCTAATAGTCAAAAGAAGTTAGATATAGCTTTAGATAATTTTGGAAAAGTTATTGTTGATCTAGATAATCCAGTCTTAGAGCAAAACGTTAGCAATGTACTTAAAGATTACCTTACAGCGGTTGACCAAGTTAACAGTATCAATAATCAGATATATCACCAGAGAGAAGAACTCGTAGTTCTAGGGCAATCCATACGTGAAGACGTAAGTACTTTATCGAGCCAAGCTGGTGAACGAACCGTATTAGCATCAGAAAACAGCTTAGTCTTGATCGGCGATACACAATCGATGCTCTTGGGTGCGATCATTATAGCTTCAACACTTGCTGCTTTAGGTGGTCTTCTATGTGCTAGCCGGATCAAAACGAACTTGACTGATTTACAAGTAGTGATTGAGTCAGTGGCTCGTGGCGAGCTATATAGTAAAGTAAATGTTGATTCTACCAATGAGATCGGTTCACTTTGCAAAAATACAGATATGACTATTGATTCGTTAAATCGTACGGTAGGAAGCCTTAGAAATGTAGGTATAGAAGTTTCTTCTTCCGCAACTGAACTTGCGTCAGTGATGACTGAGCTAGAAGCTAATGCGAACGAGCAGCGCACTCAAGTTGAACTAATAGCCTCCGCTATTAACGAATTAGCAACGAGCTCAACTCAAGTCGCAGCTTCCGCTACATCCGCTGATCAAAACGCGAAATCAGTGATCGATATTACAAGCCAAGGTGTAAAATCTGCACTAGACGGTGTCCAGATATCCGATGAGCTGTGTTCAGAGTTACAAGAAACATCCAATGTAGCTTCAAGTTTGGAGGAGCTATCTAACAATGTTTCTAGTTTTGTTAATATGATTGAGAACATTGCAGAACAGACAAATTTATTGGCATTAAATGCGGCGATAGAAGCAGCTCGGGCTGGCGAAAGTGGACGTGGGTTCGCAGTCGTAGCAGATGAAGTTCGCGTATTGGCACAAAAAACTTCAGAAAGTACAGGGTCAATCCAAGATCTGGTACATACACTTCAGGTTAGGGCTAAAGATATGATGTCCTCCGTAGATCGCTGTGTGGGCAAAGTAGTTGCTACTTCCGAAATCAACAAACAGACTAGCGCTCAGTTATCAACGATATCAGACGAAATTGCACATATTTCAATGAATAACAGTGAAATGTCTGCCGCAGCCGATGAACAGAGTCGAGCGATTACTTCTATGAACGAAAATATCGTATCTATAGACTCAGCTCTTGCACAAAATGCCACAGGGATAACCCAAAGCGCGGAAGCTGCATCTCACCTATCTGAACTATCAGAAAGCCAAAGTCATCAACTTCAGTTCTTCAAGCTAGAAGCTAATAACTAGTATTTTCAATTATTCTTATTGCACTGGTCGCCTCTGCCCCAGTGCTTTTTTGCTGAGCACTCCAGCTTTGTTTTCGTTCAAATTTTTCGTAGCTTCTCCCTTATACGTTCGAATTTAGTCATTCATTGAACTCTAGGTTAATAATGGACTAAAAGTCACCTCTCTAAATGACTGCTGCGTTTGTAACACTTTATTTCATTGAACCTATTTATGCTTAGAGATCTAACTCACGCATAGTGATCCTGCCCTCAAAATTAGCCAACCTTACTGCATTAAGCCAATATGAGACCATCACGCATCGATGGTGTGAATATTTTAATGCCATAACCGTGAACCATTACAACTCGTTATGTAATGAGCAATTGATTTCACATTGATTTGTGGTTATTTTGTTCTGCAATTCCGTCAACGAGGAACACTTACATGGACAAGTTATTAGTTTCAGCCCTTGAAGGTCGTAACAGAACACCCGTTACAACATTATTTGCTCGCAGTGGTTTCAAAATTGCTACGACAAATTTTGACGATGTTACGTTTGAGAAGGACGATGTTCAAGTCGAGGTACATTTCAACCTTGCATCGAACGTAAAGTCTGTAAATATTGTGACTAAACAGTAGCACTCTAACCAGTATTTTATTACTTGGTGAGCCGCTCGATAACTAGCGTATGTTATGTATCGAGCAGTGCTCCTGCCTTACCTCACCCCTCTTATATTAGCCGACCTTTATTCTAATCATAATTCTATTATTGGACGTTCATACCCATAGTGAATTCCAAACACCCGGTATGTTCACACACTTGTTCGCTCACAACAGCAAAACCTAAAGAAAGATAGAACTGATAACTCGCCTCGTTTTCAGCGTATACGTTAAGCGTAAGGTTTGAACATTGCTCTTTGGCATGAACCATTAGCTGCTTACCAATCCCCTTACCTTGGCAGTCAGGAGAAACAAAAATTGCGGCCAACGCTTGTTCGTACAAGGAATAGAAACCAACAATTCTGGAATCCAATACAAAAACGTAGGTTTTAGATGCGGGAATGTATACATCGCGCATATTATCAACTTGTGACTCCCAAAAACCTGCATCAACAAAGTCATGAGCTTTAATAGAAGCTGAAAGCCAAATATCTAAGATGGCGTCAGTGTCGTTCGAGACATATCGTCGAATCATTTCAATTCTCTAATGTTTTTTGTAATCAAATAATGGTTTGAGATTATGGATTATCACAAAGCCAAAATATTGAAGATTTACGACAATTTCAGACCTAGTTTATCTATTACTTGATGAGGGATTTCGTTAGAAACGAGAGAGAAGAATCCAGCGGATAATCCGCCAAGACCATTTGACACTCATATCCATGACTCTCATAGAAAGGTTTAGCTTGAAAACTAAGAGTGTCGACCAGAGCAGACTTACACCCTTCAGACTTCGCGTACGACTCCATGCATTGAAGAAGCTGGCTTCCGACTTGTTGCCCTCTCATGGTGTCATCAACCCAAAGGAACTTAATCAGTAACCAATTCCCCCAAAGGTCAGCAATAATACCACCGACCTTTTGATCACCGTCTAGCGCATAATATGCGACTTGAGACTTGGGGATACCTTCCAAAAATGGTCTGTTATGCTTAATTAACCCATCACGCACTTCATTGATGTCACCGTCTGATGGTGCGACGTCTAACTTATATTCCATGTGCTTTTATACCCAATAAAACTGAAGTTCTAAGTGAAATCGATGCCTCACCACTAGGTAAGTTTATGCCACCGCTGCCTTGTAGTAATAGCGATAATAGCCAATTAAGTTACTAGAAATAAATAGAATTTCCATAAGAACAGCCGTCGGCGACCCAATCAAATAATTGTGTATTAACCAAAGGGCTGTTCCAACAATCATGAACTCTCTTAAGCGGCGATCATCTTTATTGAATGCAGCGATTGTTTGAAAAACAGATGCAAAACAACTAACAACACTGATCAATCCTGAATAGGTCACAACCGCAGAAATAATAGATGCTGAGCAAAACAGATATTTCAGTTTCGGTGACGTAGAAAATACACTCACCAGATAACGAATAGTCGCGATGACCATTAAGCTTGCCGCCGTCCACTGCTCTAGCAAGATGAAGTGGCTTGAGATCAGCGTCCCCGCAAAAAAGAGGCAAGTCACTATTTTTTGTCTGTCTTTAAATTGAAACGACATAAGGTCAAAGACTATCGCTATCGCAACTAAGACTTGAGAGATAAAAAATGGTGTCACTGTAGACTCCTATCAATATTGTACGGTGGAGAGTTCTTATAACGCTAAACACGAAACATTAACAACGAGTTTTAACGATCTAGTTAGCTGAACGATCAGACGAAGTTTGTTCTCTTAGGGTATCAATGTACTCTAGAACCCTTCTGCGGTTATCAGCATTCAGTTTATTACCACAACTCTCAGAGCGATACTGAATAGAAGGGCTCGAATAAATGGGTAGCCTAATATCTTCGTAACTCATGACCGTCCCAGCGTTTGAACATGAGTAAGCACGGGCATATGGCTTAACCAGGTGCCTACTTTCCGGTCGAGTGGCTCTCTCCAAATTCCCTTGAAGAAGTGAAAATAATAAAGTTTCCGAATGATTAGCCCACATGAGATGACCAAATTCGTGTTCCAAAGTATCAAGAGATGCATCATCAGCCAATAAAATATAACTGTTATTGAGTTCTCGGTCAGTTATACCTGTCGTACCATCTTCAAAAACCCAATGGTGATTGGGAACAACAAACACATAGAAATCCAAAGGATTTTCGCGTATTGGCTTTAAAACATCACTCCCGACAGCATTGCTACCTAAAGAATAAATGTCATCGAAATATTCTTCACCTGATAGCTTAAAATTCGTGTATTCAAACGAACTAAGCTCTCGACGTAAAGGTAAACACGAATTCCCAAGTATAAGGTTTGATAGATCAACCTGTTGTTGTGCGAGTGACGGCTTAAATGACTGACTAAGAGATAAGTCAACGAAATACGAGACACGCGTCATTATAGGCTGCTCACCCAGTTCACAGGCCGGAATAGCTAACTTCGTATTATCAAACTCCGTACGATCTGGCTGATTAAAATAGAACAGCACTGCAGTTATCACGATAGATACCGCTACTAATAATTTTCTCATTCGCTCTACGTTATTCTTTCGTAGTGACTTAACCCACTATTGCCTAACTTAAGCAAAGGGACTGGATAACGTTTATATAACTTGCCATCCGCTTACTAGCTAGGATGAACGTAATTCTAGCTTCGTAAACACCTGCTCAGCGCCTTTTGCTGGTGTAATATCAGTCGTATCTATGGTGATGTCGTAATTCATGTGCTGATGTACTAACGGGTACTCCCATCTGGCTAATCCGATGGCTCTATCACCTCTCGCCTTTTCTCGAGCTTCACACACATCTAAACAGCACTGTACTTTGACTCTGACTACGTCAAAATTAGATAAAATACGATTCAGCGCTTCAATTTCATCTTTGTTCACCCAAGCATTATCCATAATGACTCGACAGCCTGACTCTAAAATCCCTTTGATACTATGGTGATACCCTTGAACCAGTTGTTCATAATTATAACCATCACGATCAATTGGTTGACCTTTCATCATCTTGTTTAAATCTGAAGGTGGAAGCGCATATAAGACACTGTCTATGCTGAAGTTCAAATACTGCGTTGGGAGTAATTCTTGAAGCTCTTTGGCTAAACTGGTTTTGCCAGAACTACCAGTACCGTTCAATAAAATGACATCTGGATACATTAATTAACTCCTTTCTGCTTAATTAGGTGGATACCCAGTTATAAGGGGACTTGAACACCTAGTTCACTAGGCTGTTGGTAATGTAGTTTGTGTTTAGCCTTAAATACTCAATGTCAGCAAGATACGCGAGATGGTGACCGCCTTTAATGTTTTCAATGAAAGCCTTGTTGCCGTTGTTCGCCTCACTGTGCATGTGGTCAACTAAGCATTGAATTCTAGCGATCATGTTCTCAACCAAAGACTCTCTGCTTAAGCTACATAACCCATACGCATCGCAAAACTGTCTTGCTCTAATAGACTGAGATTTCAGGTCTCCCAGCGCATCAGATCGATGTGTCTTAAATGGAGCCCAACAGTAAACCGCATAAGCGATATCCCAAATCCTCGGCGCTGGGTGAGCAGTATCGAAATCAAAAACCCCTACCGTTTGAGTTCCGTTCAACGCAACATTATATGGGGCATAATCACCATGACAAATAACCTCTATAGGCTCTCTAGTCGGGAGCATCCATTCCATATTTTCATGCGCCAGTTTCGAAACAAACGAACTCGATGCATCATGATATTGGCGTAAAAGCCTGGCTGCTGATTCCAGTGCTTCTTTTGTCGCTATATTTCCTTTTAGCGGATAGTTGAACACATCCCCCTGAACGTATGACAAAACTTCATTACCACACTGATCAAAGCTATAGGATTTAGGTGCGGCATCAAACCCTACTTTGTCTACGTACGATAAGAGCTTATGTACCGCAACCGACCATCGCCCGCTAGGTCTAAACACTTTGTCTTCTACGAGAAAAATGGCATTTTCCCGCCCACCTTCTAATTCTTTCATTACAATCCTTGTATAACGTCATGGGCTACACAATACTGATCCCAAAACAGAAATGCCAAGCATTGAGATTCATATAGAAGACATTCAACACACTTTTAACTTGGAAGACTTGATGATTTTCGAGCCATACCTTGTTAGCAAAATGACTGATAACTCTTGTGCGACAATTAGACCAATCTACGTAAACCAAATTCTACATTCGGGTCGCTTTAGATATGCTGTAGGCAAAGTTCGACAGACTTATGCCGTAGGTAAATAGCTCTGGTGAATTCGAGACATCAACAACATATCGATATAACGGCCAGCTTTAAATGTGCTGAGTCGTTTAGTGCCTTCAACTTCAAAGCCAACAGTTTCATAAAGCGACACGGCAGATAAGTTATCCGCGTGGACTTCAAGTTCAAGACGCACTAGGTTTAACCAGTTATCAGCTTGATTTAACGCTTCTTGCATCAAAGCTTTACCAACCCCTTTCCCGTGAGATTCGGGATGTACAGCTATCGCAACACCAGCGCTGTGTTTATCTCGGACTTTATTGGTCAAAAATAGAGTGACATGACCAACGACCTTAGAATCGACTTCTGCAACAAGTGTGTAATTGTCTGGGTTAGCAAATAAGCTCGCCACTTTATCCGAACTCAAAAACGGCAGCTGAGAGGTATTTTCACTGACGGAAGTGAAGCGATAAATATCAAACAAGTCTTTGTTATCGGTCTGCTCTAAATGCCTAATGGTCAAATCCACGATACTTCCTTATATTCTATCTTATTGAAAAACAGTGTTATTACAGCGACTTCTTTAGACGCTACCACATAACTAAAACCGCTGCGATAGCGATTAAAGTAAGTGCCAGTATATCCTTTCTTTTCACCCCTTCTTTTAACCAAAAGAAGGAAATTAGGATAGTGAAAAACACTTCAATTTGCCCTAACGTTTTGACCAAAGGTACGGTTTGCAGTGACATAGCACTAAACCAACCTAGCGAACCAACAAAGCTCGCGATACTGGTCATGATCACAAGTTTGGGCTTCACAAACATAGCTTTTAGCGTTTGTCGGTCGCGAACTAACATATAAAGTAAAAGCAAAATCGTCTGGATAAGAATAACGGAAAATAGCACCCAGGCAGCGCGATGAGGAAATGGCATGTCGAGCCTTAAGCTGGCTTCACGTATCCATAATGACGTTAAAGCAAAAGACGTACTACACGCTAACCCGATGAGTGCCGTTTTAAGTGAGATACTACGAAGCCCATTCGGGCAACTCAGAAGAAAGACGGCGATGGCACCAACGAAAACCCCTAACCAACCCAATAATGAAAGTGATGTTCCAAAAAACAGCACCCCAAGGAATGCCGCAACAGGCGCTTCACTTTTCGCTAGGCCAGCACCAATGGCAAAGTTCTTCTGCTTAAACAAAACAACCATTAAGCCAGTAGCGACTATCTGCATGATAGAAGCGCCAAATATAAAGAAATAAGATTCAGCTGAAAAGTCAGGCAGCGAGGTAGGCTGATACCAATATAAAATAAGTAAATAGATTGCCGCTAATGGGCTAGCCCAAAGAAAACGTGACAATGTAACACCAACAACGTTGAGTTCTTTACTTAAACGGCTTTGAAATGCATTACGCCAAGATTGGCTAAACGCCGCTAGAACCGTGAAAAATACCCAACTCATAATAATCCTTTAATTATGTAGTGTACTGTGGTCAATGGCTCAAATGAGCCACCACTCTTTACTGATGATACTCTTCGATAT
>NZ_JAKJSW010000116.1:0-13642 GCF_050337375.1 Vibrio makurazakiensis
AATATGCTTCGGTCATCATGCTAAAAAGCATTGAACAGCCTCTCGAATTTAATAAGTGGCTACAATCAGACACAGCCTCGCAATTAGGCGTTACTTATCTAAATAAAGCGGAAGAGATCTCTGACTTATTTAAAGAATATCGCACCAATATTGGCGAACTTCTATGTATCGCTTTAGTTGCCATTTTTGTTGTTTTGGCCATTCGCTACGGTTGGAAGCACAGCGTGAAGATGATCTTACCTTCACTCATTGCAGGTATTGCTGCATTAGCCGTGACAACTTTACTCGGTTCTTCATTAAACCTATTTAATCTTTTAGGCCTAATATTGATTCTAGGGATTGGTATCGATTACACCCTATTCTTTTCAGAACAAAAGCAAAGTCATAGCACGCTACTTGCGATTACCTTATCAGCACTTACCACCTTACTTTCATTTGGTCTGCTGGCATTAAGTCAAACACATGCAATACATAGCTTTGGCTTAACAGTGCTAACTGGTATTTTTGTTGCTTGGCTATTAGCGCCTATCGCAAATCAATCAACACGATTTAAAAGGTAAACTCATGCGTATCTTTACCATCATATTATGTGCTTTGAGTTTATTAGGGTGCTCATTGAACCCTAAGACGATTAATAGCCCTAGCGTTGAAGTAACTAAAGGTGTTCAGTTACAACTGCCTCAACCGAATGAGCTCGGATATTCCGTAACAGCAAGTCAATTAGTTTCAGCGGCATGGGGAAGTACCACTCAACAATTACCTGTGCAGCTTGAGGTTAAGCAAGGTAATGACCTCTCACAACAGCATATAGTACTAGCCGGTTTTTCTTCCTGGGGAACTCGTATTCTTTCTTTGGAATACATCAACAATCAAATTAAAACGAGTGTATTGAGTGGGCTCGAAGATACTCTACCAAAACCAGAGCAGGTATTGTTTAACCTCATGCTGACGCTTTGGCCAATGGAAGCCTGGCATCAACCTCTAGCGATGATTGATTGGAATATGGTTGAGTCTGAAAATACAAGAACCGTTTATGGTAATGACAATCAAGCGATCATTAAGATCATTTATCACGACTCAACCTCTAATGAAGACAGATTAGCGGGTAATATTGAATTTCAGCACTTAGAGTTGGGCTACACCATTTCTATTCAAACCCTGAACTTTACGAAAACAATGAATAACGAGTTAGGCAAGTAACCCATGCGACCATCTACACACCCAGTTTATATCCAAGCATGCAGCTTACACTCTGCATTAGGCTGCCCATCGTCAGATATTCACAGTGCTCTACAAGCTGGTGAAAACTCCAATATGCGGGTAGACCGAAACCTATTAAATGATGGTAGTGAAACAATAGTTGGCGCTGTAACCGATAAGTTACCTCTAATCCCAACTCATTTATCACACTACGACACTCGTAATAACCAGTTAGCACTCTCTGCTCTGATGCATATTGAAGAGCAAGTGAAACACGCTATAGAACATTACGGTAATGAACGCGTTGCTGTCGTGATTGGGACAAGTACATCAGGCATATCTGATGGTGAACTCGCTTTTAAAGCACTCCAAGAGCAGGGACAGTTTCCAGACTCTTTTCACTACAGCCAGCAAGAGCTGAGTAACGTTAGTGAATTTGTCAGCGACTACCTAGGTACCTCTGGTCCTAATTATGTAATTTCGACAGCCTGCTCTTCAAGCGGTCGCGTTTTCTTAACCGCAAAGCGCTTATTGAAGTCAGGATTGGTTGATGCTGTGATTGTTGGCGGTGTAGACACACTGTGTAAACTGACGCTTAACGGTTTCCATAGTTTAGAAGCACTATCTTCGACGTTATGCCAGCCATTTGGCGCTCATCGAAATGGGATCAACATAGGTGAAGCTGCTGCATTTATGCTTCTAACACTAGATAAACCACCAGCTAGCACCTCACCTACCGTCGCTTTACTTGGGGCTGGTGACAGTTCTGATGCTCACCATATTTCAGCCCCACACCCGGAAGGGAATGGTGCAGAACAAGCGATGAGAAAAGCGCTACAAGATGCCAACTTAACTCCTGAGTCAATTGGCTACATTAATGCCCATGGCACCGCAACTCCCCTTAATGACAGCATGGAGTCGAAAGCCATTTACCGCCTATTTGGTGAATGTGTCCCTGTCAGCTCTACCAAGCCACTCACTGGCCATACTTTAGGTGCCGCAAGTGCAGTTGAAGCCGCACTAGCATGGCATATCTTAAAGTTCGATTTATCGCTTCCCTTACAAAAAACTCAGGATAAAGCTGAGGATATTCAAATTGATTTGGTAAACTGTCAAAAAAAATCACAATCAAAAGCTGTCTTAAGCAACTCATTTGCTTTTGGTGGCAATAATATTAGCCTTATTTTTGGTATCGTAGATGACTGATATCCAACCAATTAATCAATTACTCCCACATGATGAGCCGATGATCTTAATCGATCGTGCAATTTCAGTTGAGGAGACATCCATTCATTGCCAAGTCAACATTGGTCCGCATTGTATTTTCTTCGACTCTGAATCCCAGACTGCACCTGCATATCTCGGTATTGAATTTATGGCCCAATCTGTTGCCGCCTGGTCTGGCTATCATTCTCTTCAGAAAGGTCACCAACCACCGATTGGTTTCTTACTTGGTAGCCGTCGATATAAAGCATTATGTGACGAGTTCACGCTAGGTCAGACTTTAGATATCTACGCAGAGCAACTAATGGAAGACAACGGCATGGCAGTATTCACAGCAAAAATTGAATTTGACGGCGAGTTGATGGCTCAATGCCAGCTCAATGTCTATGTGCCTACTGAACAAAAACTACAAGAAATGAAAATTAGGAGCCAGTCATGACTCGTCAGGTATTAGTCACTGGTGCTAGTAAAGGCATTGGTAGAGCAATTGCTATCCACCTAGCAAAAGATGGATTTACTATCGCTGTGCATTATATGGGTGACAAGCAAGGTGCACTCGACACGTTAAATAGCATTCACGATGCTGGCGGCCAAGGCCGTATTATTCAGTTTGATATCAGTAACCGAGAAGAGTGCCGAAACAAATTAGAAGCTGATATTGCTGAAAATGGCGCTTACTACGGTGTTGTTAATAATGCAGGTATCACTCGAGATACCGCGTTCCCTGCAATGACAGAGGAAGAGTGGGATGGTGTGATTCACACCAACCTAGATAGCTTTTATAACGTTTTACACCCTTGTGTGATGCCTATGGTTCAAAAGCGTAAAGGTGGCCGTATTATTACACTCGCTTCTGTTTCTGGGATCATGGGTAACCGTGGCCAAACAAACTACAGCGCAGCAAAAGCAGGAGTCATCGGTGCGACCAAATCTCTCGCTTTGGAACTTGCAAAACGTAAGATCACCGTAAACTGTGTCGCGCCCGGCCTCATTGATACCGGTATGGTTGACGAACATGTTAAAGAACATGCATTACCTCAAGTCCCTTTGCGTCGTATGGGTGAACCTGAAGAGGTTGCAGGACTAGTCAGCTATTTGATGTCTGACATTGCTGCCTATGTGACTCGCCAAGTTATTTCAGTTAACGGAGGCTTAGTATGATCCGCCGCGTTGTCGTTACAGGCATGTCTGGTGTTACCGCTTTTGGTAACGACTGGCAAGCAATCGAGCCAAAACTACGAGCCTGTGAGAATGCCACGCAATACATGCCTAGCTTTGAGCAGTATGACGGCTTAAACACTAAGCTTGCAGCCCCTATTGATCAATTTGAGCTTCCAAAGCATTACAAACGTAAACAAGTTCGCGGCATGGGTCGAGTATCTCGTCTAGCGACAGTCGCAACAGAGAACGCGCTTGAGAAAGCTGGGTTACTTGGCCATGACATTCTGACTAACGGTCAAACAGGCATTGCTTACGGCTCTTCTACCGGTAGTACAGACGCCATTGGTGCGTTTGGTGTAATGCTCAATGAAAAGTCGACTAGAGCAATAACAGCGACAACCTACGTACAAATGATGCCTCACACAGCAGCTGTGAATGTTGGCTTATTTTTTGGCTTAAAAGGTCGAGTTATTCCAACCAGCAGTGCGTGCACATCGGGTAGCCAAGCCATCGGTTATGCTTATGAAGCTATCAAACATGGCTACCAAACCGTCATGGTCGCAGGTGGCGGTGAAGAGCTTTGCCCGACAGAGTCGGCGGTCTTTGATACCCTTTTTGCCACCAGCTTGAAAAATGAAGCACCAAAAACATCCCCTAGTCCCTATGACAAAGATCGTGATGGTCTTGTTATTGGTGAAGGTGCCGGCACCTTGATCCTTGAAGAATACGACCACGCTGTTGCTCGTGGTGCAACCATCTACGCTGAGATTGTCGGGTTTGCCAGCAACTGCGATGCTGCTCATGTTACCCAACCTCAAATGGAAACCATGCAAATTTGTATGGAAATGGCATTGAACGATGCACAACTTGATCCGAAAAATGTCGGTTATGTGTCAGCACACGGTACAGCAACAGACAAAGGTGACATTGCAGAAAGTAATGCAACAGCCAACATCTTTGGTCAAGTACCGATTAGTTCATTGAAGAGCTACTTTGGTCATACCTTAGGGGCATGTGGTGCTATTGAGGCATGGTTGAGTTTAGAAATGATGCACAGCAATTGGTTTAGCCCAACTCTTAATCTAGAGAACGTGGATGAACGTTGCGGCGATCTTGATTACATCACCGGATCTGGTCGTGAATTAGAAGTAGATTACTTAATGAGCAACAACTTTGCCTTTGGTGGTATCAACACTTCGTTAATCTTTAAAAAACTATAAGGCTCACCATGAAAACGTGGCTACTCATTGCTTCAATTTTAACTTTAGCTGGCTGCAGTGCTCCTAAATATACAGGTAGCGCGATTCCAGAAAGTGGAGCGATCACAAACGTGACAATTGTAGAAGACGCTAAAACTCGCTCTATATTTTTAGACTCGATGCTCGAATGGTGTCTGAACAATCAAATGAAATGCAAGGTGGCGGCTGATGGATCGGAACACAACCCTGAAGAAGTAACTCTTGATTATGTTTCTCGTTGGAGTTGGGATTTAAAAACGTTTGTTGCTGACGCTAAAATATCAGCGTATCAAAACCAACAACGTATCGGCAATGTCGAATTTAAAGCGCCAAACAGTGCAAACTTTTCTAAGTTTGGTGACGATATGGAACGCATTAAAGCGATGATGGATGTGCTGTTCGATAAGAAAACACCCGAACAAGTCACCCAACTGATCGCTGACGATAAGATCTAACCAACAATTAGATAGACGTTAACGCATATAAAAAGGGGTCAGTAACAAGTTACTGACCCCTTTTCTAATCTATTTTGAACTGTTCAATTAAGCGTTAGCTTCACGCTCAGCAATGAACTCTAGAGCCATCTTGATACGAGCGATTACACGCTCTTTACCAACAAGCTCCATCACAGCATCAACAGAAGGAGACTGACCGCCACCTGTTACTGCTACGCGAAGTGGCATACCGATCTTACCCATACCAATCTCTAGCTCTTCACATACCGCAGCAATAATACCTTCTTTGATATTTACTGTTGTGAAGTCTTCTAGTGCTTCAGCTTTAGCAAGAGCAAGCTCTAGTGGGCCTTTAGCGACACCACGTAGATGCTTCTTCGCCGCGCCAGCTTCAAACTCAGAGAAGTCTTCGTAGAAGTAACGAGATTGCTCAGCAAGTTCGATAAGTGTGTTACAACGCTCGCCAACTAGCTTGATCACTTCAGTAATAGCTGGGCCGTTTGTTGTATCGATCTTCTGTGCGTCTAGGTGCCATTGTAGGTATTCAGCTACGTACTCTGGTTCTGACGTTTTGATGTAGTGGTTGTTCAACCAAAGAAGCTTTTCAGTGTTGAATGCAGAAGCAGACTTACTGATCGCGTCTAGAGCAAACAAGTTAATCATCTCTTCTTGAGAGAAGATCTCTTGGTCACCGTGAGACCAGCCTAAACGAACTAGGTAGTTGTTTAGTGCATTTGGCAGGTAACCTTCGTCGCGGTATTGCATTACAGATACAGCACCGTGACGCTTAGAAAGTTTCGCACCATCATCACCTAGAATCATTGCACAGTGAGCGAACGTTGGAACCGGCGCGCCTAGTGCTTCATAAATGTTAATTTGGCGAGGCGTGTTGTTAATGTGGTCTTCACCACGAACAACGTGTGTAATACCCATATCCCAGTCATCCACAACAACCACGAAGTTGTATGTTGGAGCGCCGTCTGTACGACGAATGATTAGGTCATCAAGTTGGCTGTTAGCGATTTCAATACGACCACGGATCTGGTCTTCAAATACTACGCTGCCTTCTTTCGGGTTACGGAAACGGATTACGCAAGCATCGCCTTCTTGTGCAGCTTCATTAGCAGCAACAATTTTTGGGTGGTTAGCATCGTAACGAGCCATTTCTTTATTTGCTTCTTGCTCTGCACGAATTTCATCAAGCAGATCTTTAGGCGCATAACATTTGAATGCCTTATCTTCAGCAAGTAGCTTATCAACCATTTCGTTGTAACGGTCAAAACGCTTAGATTGGAAGTAAGGACCTTCATCCCATTCCATTCCCATCCATTTCATGCCTTCTAGAATCGCATCAACCGCTTCTTGAGAATTACGCTCTAAGTCAGTGTCTTCGATACGTAGAACGAACTCACCGCCTTGGTTTTTAGCGAAAAGCCAAGAGTAAAGTGCTGTACGTGCACCACCAACGTGAAGATAGCCTGTAGGGCTAGGAGCAAAACGAGTTTTAACCGTCATTTAAATACCTTAGAGATGAATGTGCAGTTGCATTTAAAAGTAKGAACTGCGGATACAAGGATAAAAGTGGCGACATTTTACCACCCTAAGGTAAATCTACAATGCTAGAAATTATTTTAAATTACGCATYGCCCACTGCATAAATTCTTGTTGTTGCTCAGCACTCAAATTTGAAAATTCGCCTTGCAAGCTAGCAACGTTTTTTTGTTCGGACATTGGCATTACAGCCTTTTGTTGACCTGAAATATCGTTGCCACTTTTTACATTATAATCAGCGACTTCTCGTTCGTAATCACGAAAACCTTGCAGGCCTCCTTTATTCAACTGGGTAAGTTCAAATTCAACGGCAGAGCCATTATTATCGGTTAATGATATTTTTGGAGAACGTTCGAACTTCTTAGCTTCTTCAATTGTTCGGAATGTTTCATAGTTCACTGACAACTTTTGATCTGATGAAACATTAAAATCAAGCAAAATAGGTTGAGAATCGTATTTTCGACGCTTTCCATCTTCAAAAACAATTTGTCCAACGGTAATCGCCAGCTGATTATCCCCTTCTCTAAGCTCAAGTGTATCTTGAGCAATAAAATGAGAAGACCCTATCGCCTCACCATTCAAAACTTGAGGAACAATTTCTTGTTGAACGTTTAGCGTTCCTCCCGCTAACGCAAGGGATGAAAATAGCAACGGAATAGCACCTAGCATTAAAGAGTTTTTAAGTTTCATAATGATTTACCAAAGTTAAACGAGGAAAGGGTATGACTTGCATACCCTTGATTTATCACAACTTACATAGCAACAATTGCTAACTTGTAATTAGAAGTAGTACTCAACACCAACAGAGAACTCATCGTAATCACCTGATTTTCCGCGAGTTGTTCCACCATCTTTGTCAGTAGTGCCATCAGAATAAGTAGCACCATCACCAAAGTCTAAAGTACGAGCTCGAACATAAATTACAGCCGATGGATCTACAAAGTACATGACTTGTGCTGATAGAACGTCATCACCTGTATTATCAACGGTTTGACCGTTACGGTCTAAGTCGAAGTTAGCTGCATAGCCTAACTTATACTGCCAATCGCCAGTCGTGTACATAATTGCTGAAGACATTGCATTTTGCTTTTCATCAGTACCATCTGTAGATGAAGCTTCCATCATTTTGTATTGAGCGAAGAAAGAAATACCGTTATCAAACCAGCCTTGAAGACCAACTAGGTACGTATCATTCGACCACTTCGAGCTTTCATAGCTAATATTGCGGTTTCCTTCATAAGCAGCGTCAAATTGAATTGGACCAAGTTTGTAGTGTGCCGCTAAACCGCTCCAGTAATCATCGCCTTCACCTAAACCAGCTTTATCACCAGCACCAACCGCTACATCAAAAGAAAGCGCTTCAGCGTACATTGGGCTATCCCAACGAACAGTATTAGATTGGCGATCTTGATACTTAGCACCACCGATTGCGCCACCCCAGTCATATACATCACCCATACCAGGGTTAGATGCAGGCCAATCGACTAGTTCATACATTGGTGTCAAAACTCGACCTAAACGAACTTGACCAAAAGACTCACCTTCAAATCCAACAAACGTATCACGCTCACCAAGACCAGCACCTTCACCACCAAAGCTTGGGTCTACATAACCACCTTCGATTTGCCAAAGGAAAGTAGGCCCAAAGTTCGCAAAGTCTTTCTTACCACGAAAACCAATACGTGATTCATTGTTTAGTTGAGCACCACCCAAATTATCATCTTTGGCAGTATCACCCGTATCATAGTCGCGATATGCAGCTTGCATTGCGATGATTCCATACACTTCATATGCGAAAGAATCTTTTGTTAAGTAGTTTTTTGCTGCATCACTATTAGCGCCATCAGCGTAAGCACCACCACTCAACATCAACGTTGATACAGCAGCTCCTAGCAGAGTCTTTTTAAAAGTAGACATAAGATTAACCCCTATATATTAATTTTTATTTCCTCGCTATTAAGACTGGCTTTAGCGAGTGTTCTATTTATGGACGAGGCAAATATGACAAACTTTTTTTTCTTAGAAAAACATTGAAATACCAAATCAGACACGCATCAAAATCGCAAAAGACAAAAAAACATAAACAACATAAAATCAATAGCTTACAGCTAAAATATAAATTTAAAATACGTTAATTTGGTTTTGACGTGTGAGGTGCAACAAGTTTCACCTTTGGTAAATTAGAAATAAACCGATCAACGTCACGAAAAAATATTGTCATTTAGGGGAACTTTATTTTTATTGAGAAGGAACTTTGAAGTGACTCGCAAGTAAAAACGCCAAAATAAGTCAAAACTAATGAAAATTGACGTTTTTGTATCATAGAGGGGAGAAGAAAAATTAACGTTTGACCTTGCCCTAAAGGGAAGGTTTATCTTTATGGGGTAATAAGAACCGGAGAATCGAAATGAACCACTACCTTGTACCCTTAACAGGATTAAACTGTATGGGTTGTGCCAACAAATTAAAGCGTGCGCTTCTTAAACACAGCGACACGGAAATCATCGATATATCTCCAACAAAACTAGAAATTTCAAGTTCACTCACTTATCAAGAACTAAAACTATCGATTGAACAGGTTGGCTATCAGATGGGGGCGCCTATTTACCTTTCTCTGTCTGGGTTAAGTTGTGGTAAGTGTATTAATAAGGTGAAAAGTGAATTTGAAGCGCGTAAAGAAGCCTCCAACTTAGAAGTCACTAAAACCGAACTGAGAATGTTCAGCACCTTAACTCAACAACAAGTAATTCAGATCGTCGAGTCTCTTGGGTTCAATGCCAATGTGCCTACACAAAATCAAATCGATTCTAATGATGTTGTTACCAAAAAAGAAAAAGTCACCACTGCCCCAAGTCAATTTACTCATCATCTAGTCCTGCAAGGCATGACTTGCGCAAGCTGTGTATCATCCGTTGAAAAAGCCATATCTTCCGTAGAATCTGTAGACAAAGTTCAGATAAACCTAGCAGAGCAAAGTGCCGTCATTTTCGCATCAAAACCAAGACAACCGTTAGAGACCTTATTAATATCCGCAATTGAGACAGCAGGATACAGCGCTGAGTTTGTTGATGACCCTGCTACTCAACAAATAAAGCAACAAGCACAACAGTTAGCTGTTCAAGCTACACACAGAAAGCATTCAATCACAGCGCTGCTACTTGGGATTCCCCTAATGGCTTGGGGCATGCTTGGAGGTTCCATGATGATCCAATCTCAAAGCGATCAAATTGGTTGGGGAGTTATCGGGATTCTCTGCTTTCTATTGCTCGCCACCTCAGGAAAAAGCTTTTTCAGCAATGCTTGGAAGTCGGTTCAGCATAAACGAGCTACTATGGATACTCTTGTTGCGCTGGGTACTGGTGCCGCATGGCTATATTCAATGTTAGTCGTCGTATTTCCAGATTGGTTTCCCGCATCTTCTCGCCATGTATATTTCGAAGCCAGTGCGATGATCATAGGGCTTATTTCACTCGGTCACTATATTGAAGCTAAAGCCAAAGCCAAGACAACTCAGTCCCTACAAGCATTAATCAACCTTCAACCTCAGCAAGCGACTGTTGTTATTGATGGGCAGGACAAAAAAATTGCGGTTGAAGCTATCG
Organism: Vibrio makurazakiensis; assembly: GCF_050337375.1. Classification (NCBI taxonomy): domain Bacteria; kingdom Pseudomonadati; phylum Pseudomonadota; class Gammaproteobacteria; order Vibrionales; family Vibrionaceae; genus Vibrio; species Vibrio makurazakiensis. The sequence goes on from NZ_JAKJSW010000116.1 coordinate 10,432, forward strand.
AACTTGGCATGTCCATTAGAATAAAACCCGGTGAAAAGATCCCCGTTGATGGCAAAGTAATAGAAGGTGAGTCATACGTGGATGAGTCAATGTTAACTGGTGAGCCACTTCCCGTTGTAAAGCAGGAAAAGAGTCTTGTGTCAGCAGGAACAATTAATGGCGATGGCAGTATTACGATCCTAGCAACAGGCATAGGCTCTGAAACGATGCTCGCACGGATCATTCAAATGGTTCGACAAGCGCAAAGCAGTAAACCAGCTATAGCGAAGCTAGCCGACTCTATCTCTGCGGTTTTTGTGCCTGTAGTGGTTGCTATTGCACTTGTTGCTGCAGTGGTTTGGTTTTTTGTCGGCCCTCAGCCAAGTGCAAGCTACATGTTAATCGTCTCAACGACTGTACTCATCATTGCTTGCCCTTGTGCATTAGGTTTAGCCACTCCTCTTTCTATCACTGTCGGAATTGGTAAAGCTGCGGAGTTTGGCGTGTTAATTAAAGACGCAGATGTGCTGCAGTCTGCAAGTAAAGTGCAAGTGGTTGTTTTCGACAAAACAGGTACGCTCACACAAGGAAAACCTAGCGTACAAACCCTGAGAAGCCTTGAACTAGATGAGAATGAATTACTCAAGTTGGCTTATTCTGTTGAGTTGCAATCTGAGCACCCGCTAGCCAGAGCCATTTGTCGTTATGCGGAAGAAAAGAAATTATCTCCTTATAAGACTGAATCTTTTGCAAACTTACGTGGTCAAGGAATACAAGCTGTTATAGACAATATGCAAGTACAAGTGGGGTCAACTAACTTCATGAAGCAATTAGGCATTAACCTTGCTCCTGTCGATTCATTTATTCAAGAAAGTATCAATTCAGCGTTAACCCCTGTACTCATCGCAATTAATGGTCACATTCAAGGTATTGTAAGTATTTCAGATTCATTGAAAGCTGACAGTAAAGTTGCAATTGCAGAACTCAAAGATGCGAACATCCACACTGTTATGCTGACGGGCGATAACCAGCAAGTCGCAAAGATTATTGGTGAAGAACTTGGAATCGATGAGATCATTGCCGAAGTCCTACCCGATCAAAAAGCGCAGCACATTAAGAACCTACAAGCTAAATACCATTCTGTTGCTATGGTCGGTGACGGTATCAACGATGCTCCTGCTCTAGCGCAAGCTGATATCGGAATTGCGATGGGAAGTGGTAGTGATGTAGCCATTGAAAGTGCTCAGATGACGCTGTTAAACTCATCACCAATAGCGGTCAGCAACGCGATTAAGCTTTCGCAAGCAACGGTTAAGAATATGAAGCAGAACCTCTTTGGTGCTTTTATTTATAACTCGCTGGGTATCCCTATTGCCGCCGGTGTTCTTTATCCAATTTTTGGATTTTTATTAAGCCCAGTATTTGCTGGGGCTGCGATGGCACTTTCCTCCATCACGGTCGTCAGTAATGCAAACCGATTAAGATTGTTTAAACCACAACAGTCAAAGCTCACTAATTTAAACAAATCATAAAGAGACTAATTATGATCAACAAAGCAATCACCCTAGCCGCTCTTACTCTAATGTCTGCACAAGCTCTTGCGACAGATGTACTTAATCACAAATCTCCATACTGTGGTTGCTGCACAGAATGGACAGAACATATGAAAGAGGCTGGCTTCAACGTAGAAGAAAAGCTCCACGAAGATATGAACCCGATTAAGCAAAAGTTAGGAGTAACACCTGAATTGGCTTCTTGCCACACAGCAGAGATCGATGGTTATGTATTTGAAGGGCATATTCCAGCTGACGATATTAAGGCTTTCTTAGAAAACCCACCTCGCAATGCAAAAGGTTTGGCGGTTCCGGGCATGCCTATGGGATCTCCAGGCATGGAGTATGGCGATAAAAAAGACGAGTACTCTGTATATGCGTTCAACGAACAGGGTCAAGTGTTCGAATATCGTCACTACGATGCTAAATAATACCTAGCAGTTTGAACTACTATAACTAGATAAAAAAAGAGCCTCGCTAATTTAGCGAGGCTCTTTGCCTAGGACAGTAGGACTTATAGAAACAATGTCATCACGTCTTAGAAGCCGTAAGAAGCACCGAATACAAACGCGTTATTTGTTTTTGAATCGCCGTTTGCGAAATCAGCACCATTTGCTTGGCTACGGAACTCAAAGTAAGGCTGAACACCTTGACGAGTCCATGTTGCACGAAGCTCGTGGTCCATTGTGTCTTGCTTTTTCATGTCACCAGCAACGTTATATTCAGATTCATTATTCGCAATCACGTAAACGTTGTTGTAGCTAAGAGAAACGTCTTCGTTAAGTACGTAAGCAATGCGGTTATCCATGCGGTAGTCAGTTTTAGCGTCACCAACAGCATCAATGTGAGCACGAGTACGGTTGCTAATAGAAATACCGTTGTCAAAGTTATAACCAATTTTAACTAATGGACGGTATTGAATGCTATCGCCTGCTGAATAAAGGTGCTGGTAACCTGCAGCAACCCATAAGTTGTCTGTGATGCTGAAAGACTGCTCACCACCTACAGTAATAAATGCGTTACCTTGACCCGTTGAAGGACCTGTCGCGGTGCTACCTTGCTCAGCCATAGATAGGCCTTCAAGGTCACCAATTTGGATTCCATCAAACTCAGTGTAAAGCGTTAAACCACCAAGTTGGTTATCAAATGTATGACCAGCTTCTAAAGTAGAAGTCATATCTGAACCGTGAATACGGCCATCGTCATGTAGCTGAATGTTACCTGTTACGTAAGAAGAACCAGCAAAAGCACTAGAAGCGAAAGCAAGAGAAAGAGCACTTAAAGCGATAACTTTTTTCATAATAAACTGCCTTTATATTTTAATAGCTGCGGAATTTCGTTGGTATATCATTCACCGTAAACCGCTAGTAATGGGTTGCCTCCCTGGCATGGAATTCATATTGCTAGATTTAATTCGCCCTGAAAAATAAAAGTCTCACTTCAGTGATCATCCTCACCGTCAAAAAACAGAAAGATATTTAATACTTAAAATTCATGTAGTTATATATATAATAAAAACTAAAACTATTTACATAAATATAAATAGTGACAAAGATCACTAGATCGGAGGAAATAGGCAAATTTCCAATTGTTCTTATCACATTTGATTTAGAGGTTTTGAGGAAGGACTTAATTTTTGACAAGAATAATGAGATCTATATCACTAAGTGTATGTGGAC
>NZ_JAKJSW010000117.1:0-13610 GCF_050337375.1 Vibrio makurazakiensis
GCATAGTAAATAGAAATAATTTCAAAATCATAGATTAACGGTTGAGGTTAATCTTCATTATTCGATGAATTTTAGTTAGCACTAGCATTTATAGCTTTTTATTGACAATGAATCTACTAAAAAGCTTTTAATAGTCGCTTTGTCTTCAACTTTGTTGAGCTTTTCAAGAAATATTAGAGTGACACTTGCTTTCTGAAATTAATATTGGTCCTACATTAGCCGTAAGTTATCACTTCTTGATCATCTTTCCGGGAAGCATGATCGCGAGGATCATGGAGTAAGATCGTGATTGCTCGATGATTTTATCGATCCTTGGGAAGGATTAGGGCATTAACAAATTCATCTTCCGTCTTTTTAAGAGTATTATTTACGATCTGTGCTCGAAAATTTGATTACCATGCCGAAACTAATAGCGCCTCTTATTTTACCTTCTACTATCACGCCAAGTGTTGATATGCCACGTCCTGCGGAGATTGTGACCTTGCCATCTCATATGGATTGTCACGAACATCATTACACCCAAGTTGTAATTGGCTTAAAAGGGCAAGCAGAGTTTGAAGTCAGTGGCCAAGGTAACTTAGTCGGGCCAGGGCAGGGCTGTGTGGTAACAGCAAGCTCTGATCATGCTTTCGGAGGCGTAGTCGAACAGTCGGATATTTTGGTACTGAATATGCCAGTGCCATCTGATGATGATCCCTTGATGTTAAATAAGCTGAATGAACTTTCTAGTGCCAATACCTACTTTCAATTGGACGGACAAATTCAAAAGCTGATTCAAATGCTAGTACAAGAAATGCATGCCAGCCCTGATGATCTTTTACTTAGCCGTGCCTGTAACGATACGGTGATTGCTTTATTACAGCGCCACATCTCGGTATTTGAAGCCTCACACAAAGATTCACGTTTCGATCTTGAAGTGATCGACCGTTATATCGAGCAACATTTGTCGAATAAGATCTCTGTTGCGCAGTTAGCTGGAAGTGTATTTTTGGGTGAAAGTCAGTTCCACATGCTTTTCAAAGAGCTTATCGGGATCACGCCACACCAGTATGTACTGGGTAAGCGCATTGATCGAGCAAGAAGCCTTATTGAACAAGGAAACTTAAGCTTGGGGCAAGTGGCTGAATTAAGTGGTTTTTCTGGTCAGAGTGCCTTCGCTCATACTTTTTCTCGCCTACAGGGCATGTCTCCTTCCCAATACAAAAAACAATTATTTGTTAAATAGCCTACACAAACGGCACAATATGTTGTTCTTTTATATGTGACCTTGTTTTAATTTTGTTATAAAAGCGAGTTTTTAGCAAAAAACTCGGAGTTTTTGACAAGTATTCCTTATACTCTCAAAATACACTGCTAGCCATTGTAGATTGCCCGACTTTTTCGGGTGTGAGATTGAGGAAAACGCATGTTTACTGCAACTGATGTGTTAACGCCGGAGTTTGTTGAACAACCGCTGAACAAACTATGGTCGCTGATCTCGCCATTATATATGGTGGATGAAACACAATGGCTAGAGCAGCTGCTACCGCTAGCAACGCCTTCTGATACAGAAAAACAACAAATAGCTGGTAAAACTACAGAGCTAATCGAAGTGATCCGTGCTGATAAAAGCTCGATCCAAATGATTGATGCTCTACTACTTGAGTACAGCCTAGATACTCAAGAAGGTATTTTGTTGATGTGTCTTGCTGAAGCGTTAATGCGAATTCCAGATTCAGCGACTGCTGATGCGTTGATCCGCGATAAATTAAGCGTTGCAGATTGGAAGTCTCATCTAAAGAGCTCTGACTCTGTCTTCGTAAACGCGTCGACCTGGGGTTTAATGTTGACGGGTAAAGTCGTTGGCTTATCTGAGAAACAATCCCCAAGCCCTACGCAGGCTGTTAACCGTTTGGTAAATAAGCTTTCTGAGCCTGTGATCCGTAAAGCGATGCACCAAGCGATGAAAGTAATGGGCCACCAATTTGTATTGGGGCGTAGCATTGCTGAAGCACAGAAAAATGGTCGCAGCATGCGCGACAAAGGCTTCACGTATTCTTATGATATGCTGGGTGAAGCAGCTTTAACGACCGCTGACGCAAATAAGTACTTCAAAGATTACCTAATGGCAATTGAAGCCGTTGGTCGTGACACTTATTCAAACCCTAAAAGCCCTGCGCCTTCAGTATCTATCAAGCTTTCAGCATTACACCCACGATACGAAGTCGCAAACGAAGAACGTGTGCTTTCTGAGCTATGCGATACGTTAGGTCAACTTCTACGTCGTGCGATTGAGCTTGATGTTGCGATTACTATTGATGCAGAAGAAGCTGACCGTCTTGAACTGTCGCTTAAGTTGTTTGAGAAGTTGTACCGCAGTGAGTTAGTCAAAGGCTGGGGTAAATTTGGTCTTGTTATTCAAGCGTATTCTAAGCGCGCTCTGCCAGTATTAGCTTGGCTAAATGGTTTAGCGAAAGAGCAGGGTGATATGATCCCACTTCGCTTGGTTAAAGGTGCGTATTGGGATAGTGAGATCAAATGGTCACAGCAAGCCGGTTATGACAACTATCCTGTTTATACTCGTAAAGAAGCGACAGATGTTGCTTACCTTGCTTGTGCTCGTTTCTTACTGAGTGACAACGTTCGTGGAAACATCTTCCCACAATTTGCGAGCCACAATGCCCATACCGTTACTGCTATAGCGGTAATGGCTGATCATAAAGATTTCGAATTCCAACGCTTGCATGGTATGGGTGATTCACTTTATAACCATGCAATGGCAGCCTACCAGCAGTCGGTGCGTATCTACGCTCCAGTTGGTAGCCACAAGGACTTATTGCCATACCTTGTACGTCGACTTTTAGAAAACGGCGCAAACAGTTCATTTGTTCACCGCTTGGTTGATGCCCGCTGCCCTATTAGCGAGTTAACTCAACACCCTGTTGATATGTTATTGGCGTTCGATACGTTGAATAACACACAGATCCCTTTGCCATCTCAAGTCTTCCCTGAGCGTAAAAACTCGTACGGTGTGAATATTGATATCGAGAGCGAAGCGCACAAGTTTGAAAAAGAAGTACATCGCTTCTTAGATAAGCAATGGTCTGCTGGCCCGATGATCAATGGCGAGTCGTATTTCGAAAGCATGATCAAGGCTGAACATTCGGTAGAAGCGATTACGGCACCTTATGATCGTCGTATTAATGTTGGTCAGGTTGCTTTTGCAAACCTTGATCATGTTTCCGCTGCAATTGAAGGTGCTGAYGCTACTTTCCCTACCTGGAAATCGGTTCCTATTGCAGAAAAAAGCCTTCTATTAGAAAAGCTTGCTGACCTGCTTGAAGATAACTTGGCAGAGTTGGTTGCGCTATGTCACCAAGAAGCTGGTAAAACTATTCACGACAGTGTTGATGAAGTCCGTGAAGCGGTTGATTTTTGTCGTTACTACGCGAAACAAGCAACTAACCTAGCTCCATTTGAGCTGAAAGGCTTTGATGGCGAGACGCGTTTATCTTCTCGTGAAGGTCGTGGTGTGTTTGTTTGTATCAGCCCATGGAACTTCCCATTAGCGATTTTCTTGGGTCAAGTGAGTGCTGCACTTATTGCAGGTAATACTGTTGTTGCAAAACCAGCCGAGCAAACAAGCTTAATTGCTGCAAGAGCTGTTGAGTTGATGAATGAAGCAGGGTTCCCTGCAGGTACTATTCAATTACTGCCTGGTCGCGGCGCAGAAATTGGTAGCGCATTAACGTCTCATACGGCAATTGCTGGTGTTGCTTTCACGGGTTCAACACCAACGGCGCAACGTATCAATGTCTCGCTAGCAAGTCGTGATGCTAAGCCGGTACCGTTTATTGCGGAAACTGGTGGCCAAAATGCAATGATCGTTGACAGTACAGCGCTGCCTGAACAAGTTGTACGTGATGTTATTCGTTCGGCTTTTGCTTCTGCTGGCCAACGTTGTTCTGCATTGCGTGTGCTTTATGTTCAAGAAGACATCGCAGACCGTATTGTTGCTTTGATTCAAGGTGCAATGGACGAGCTGCATGTTGGTATTCCACATCTGCACAAAACTGATGTGGGTCCTGTGATTGACACGAATGCGAAACAAAAACTGTTGGCGCATTTAGAAAATATGACAGCTACTCAAAAGAAAGTTTCTCAATTAACGCTTTCCGATGAATGTGCTCAAGGTGATTTTGTTCCACCAAGCGCGTTTGAAATTGATGATATTAGCTGTTTGAAAGAAGAGCAGTTTGGCCCTGTGCTGCACATTGTTCGTTTTAAAGCGAGCGAGTTAAGCAATGTGGTTGAGCAAATTAATCAAACTGGTTTTGGTTTGACGATGGGTATTCACAGCCGCAACGAAACGACTTATCGCTGGATTGAGAAGCATGCTCGCGTAGGTAACTGTTACATCAACCGTGACCAAGTTGGCGCAGTGGTTGGCGTACAGCCGTTCGGTGGCCAAGGTTTATCAGGTACTGGCCCTAAAGCTGGTGGTCCTCACTACCTATACCGATTTACTAACGTTCAGCTAATCACACAAGACAAGGCATAAGGAGCAGTATCATGGTTCATCAAGTGGCGGGTTTTTCTGATGCATTGCTTGCGTGGGAACAGTGGAATTTAACGGAGTTCGCTTATAAGAGCGATCACCTTCTTTCTTTTAAATCTGAATTGGAAGGTTTGAACCCGGCTTATGGCCCGGTAAGCACTTTCCATATTCAACAGGCTTCAAATCTACTCGAAGAAAGCCATCAATTAGTCGGGCCAACAGGCGAGACTAATGAGCTTTACGTCGCAGGTCGCGGCGTAGCACTGATTGTTTTAGACGAGTGTGATAACAAACTTTCAGCGCAGCAAACCACTATAGCTATGGTGTCTGCTACGTTGTTAGCCGGTAACAGTGTGATGCTTTGCAGTGATGATGTGGAGTTGAATCTTCACGTCGAAAAAGCAGCCGCACAAGCCAATCTACCATCGAATCTAATTCAAGCAGTATCGTACGATGCTGCTCAGCAGTTATTAGATTGTGATGTTAGAAACGTTGGCTATATCGGCTCTACTCAAGTTGAACAACGTATCAACTTGCAACTTGCCAAACGCGATGGTGCCATCGTTAGTTTGGTGTCTGAAACGGATCTTGAGTCAATGCTCGTTGCTCATGATCCTCATCTATCGCTGCGTTTTATTACAGAACGTACGCGAACTATAAATATAACAGCCGTGGGCGGAAACGCGACCTTGCTAGAGCTTGGCAGTGACGCTCACTAACCTTTCATAGTTAAACCAGCTTAGATACCTGTTATTTAAGCTGGTGATTCTCCATTGGCGACAATGGAGCAGGGAAGGCATTCTTAAAAATGAGGACTATCAAATGATAGAAAATAGTTTTGCGATAACATCAACGTTTATTGCGTACCTGATCATGATGCTCGCGATCGGGGTTATTGCTTACAAACGTACATCTAATTCGACGGATTACTTTTTAGGTGGACGTAGCTTAGGCCCTTGGCCTGCTGCACTTTCTGCTGGTGCATCAGACATGAGTGGCTGGTTGCTATTGGGTTTACCAGGTTATGCTTACGCTGCAGGTTTTGAAGCGTTCTGGCTAGCGGGTGGTCTATTAATTGGTACTTGGGCAAACTGGTTAATCAGTGCAAAACGCCTACGTACATACAGCATTACAACAGACGCATTGACGCTGCCAGAATTTCTTTCTCGTCGCTTCAACGATACGTCGAAGATGATTCAAACAATTTCAGCCTTTTTCATTCTTCTATTCTTCCTTTTCTACACAAGTTCAGGCTTGGTAGCTGGCGGTAAATTATTTGAAACAGTATTTGGCCTTGATTACACAACAGCCGTTATCATCGGTACTGTTTGTGTTGTGTCATATACGCTCTTTGGTGGCTTCTTAGCGGTATCTTGGACTGACTTAGTTCAAGGCCTTCTAATGTCTGCTGCGCTATTGATCGTACCAATTGCGGCAATGAACGGTGGCCTAGGTCAGCTTTCAAATGATCTACATGCGATTAACCCTGAGCTACTCACGCTATGGAATGATGCGAAAGGTGAGCCTTTATCTGCAATCGCCATTATCTCGCTTGCTGCGTGGGGCCTAGGTTACTTCGGTCAACCTCATATCCTAGCGCGTTTCAAAGCAACACGTACTAATGCTGATTTAACAACGGCACGTCGTATCGCGGTTATCTGGTCTGCACTTTCTATGGTAGGTGCAATGCTAGTAGGTCTTGTTGGTCTAATTTACGTGACTAACTCTGGCTCAGCAGCTCTAGACGATGGTGAGAAGATCTTCATGCTACTTGTGAACGCGATGTTCCACCCAGTGATTGCCGGTATCTTACTAGCGGCGATTCTAGCGGCGATTATGAGTACTGCGGATTCTCAGCTTCTTGTTTCATCTTCAGCTCTAGCAGAAGATTTCTACAAGCAAGTATTTAAGAAAGACGCAACGTCAGAAGAGATTGTACGTGTTGGTCGTATTGCGGTTATCGGTATTTCACTAGTAGCACTATTCCTTGCAATGACACCTGACAGTTCTGTTCTTGGCCTTGTTTCTTACGCTTGGGCTGGTTTTGGTGCTGCGTTTGGTCCTGCCATTGTACTAAGCCTTTACTGGAAACGTATGAACCGTAATGGTGCTCTAGCGGGTATTGTTATCGGTGGTGTGACTATCGTTCTTTGGAAGCAGTTTACTGGCGGTTGGTTCGATGTGTACGAAATCGTCCCTGGTATCATTCTATCGACGATTGCTATCGTTGTGGTGAGCTTAATTACTGGTGAACCTGAAGAGTGTGTTCAAGCTCAACACAAAGAGTTTGAGAAAAACTTAGTTGAACTAGATTAGTTACAACAGCAACATTGAAATCGGTCATTTAACATGACATGAAAGAGCCGCTCTAGCGGCTCTTTTTTTTGCGTTTTAGAATGATATTACCTATCAACATTTTCGAGCTCGCCCAATATCAGAAATGAGCAGAGGAACTGAATACTATAAGTCCATCGAGAGAATATGAGAAACCAACAAGGATTGGTCATTCATAAAAGGCAAGGTGGCTCTGAACTCATAACTTTCTAATTCATTACTTAGCTTACAAATTTTTGAATAGAGGCAATCTTATGAAACGTACTATCATCGCATCCCTTATTGTTATGTGTTCTCTTTCTGGTACTGCAATGGCGCATGACCTTGGTGACCACCTCCCTCAACGCGGTCAACCAACAGCTGTTCAAATTGAAAATGGTGGCGACCGTCAGGTTACAAAAGAAAACTTTATCGCCGCTGAATCTGACAAATATTTCTTCGAACAACAGACAAAGTCAGGGATTAACAATTTTACGCATGATCGTATTTTGTTAACGATGGATACTCAAACTGTGGTTCGACAAAACCGTGACACTCTGTATTCGAAATCGATTTGGGACACCAAAGGTGGGGTCTCGTTTGAACTACCAGAGTTAGATACTTACCAAACACTGCAAGTTATTGATGAGAACCACCGAACTGTTGCTGTTATCTATGCTGAAAAGGGTAAAAATAAAGTCACAATAACACCTGATATGTTGTCTTCTGGTGAGCATGTCTGGGTGATTGCTCGAACTCAAGTTTCTGGTAACTCAGCTGAAGCCTTTTTAGAAGGCAATAAAAAACAAGACATGATCAAAGGACATGCAAATTCCGCTGACTTATATCAGCCAAAAGGATTTGACCAACATGACCGAGAAGAAGCTCGATTAGGCTTAGAAGCGGATGTATTGAAGCTCGACTTTACTAAAGCGATGGGCGCGCCAGAAGGTAAAGCTTTGAAGCCTGAACAGAATTTAAAAGCACGTGATGTTGAGCTATTTCATGCTCGTGGACTCACTTCTATGGGCTTTGGCGGTTTACCAACTGAGCATGCCTATTACAAGGTGTTGTTAGCAGAGGATCGTTCAGGGGCTTGTCAAACCATGACGTTTGAGGCTCCACCATTGGGAGACCAAGGTTTCTTCTCTATCACGACTTATGGTGCAGATGCTTATGTTCATACTGATAACTTTGCGCTGTCTAGCCGTGAGGGTGAACTTGAATCTAATCAAGATGGCACCTACACCGTAAACTTTAACTGTGGTGGTAGCGCAATTAACAATATTGATGTTGAAGCGGGTTGGACAGGTATCCTGAGAATGTATAAGCCGAACAGTGATACAGAAATTGTTGAATACGCTCAAGGTGTCATGTTGCCTCAGTCAAAGTAAGCCGATAGAAGAACTTATTTACAGTGTAAAATTGCTGAAAGTTCAATGTTGGGCTGCTACATAGAGACAGTAAAAGAGCCACTTTATATGAAGTGGCTCTTTTTATTGGAAGCAGAAGATGGCTCTGAATATTATTTGATAGGGATGACTAGGATATCTATTGAAGACTTATTAATTAGGTGGCGAGAGTAGGAGACTATTTGGCTCCAGAAATCGTGGTGATGGCCACAAATTAAAAGGTCGAAGCCATTATCATTAATGGTGTTTTCAAGCTTGTCTCCTAAGTCTCCAGTCCCAATTAAAAATTGATGTAAAGGATAGTCGGCATATTCTCTAAACATCTCCAGTAGATTATTGGATGGTTCGTTGAGAGGCCTACTTTTGGGGTCACTTTGAATGTCGATCAGTTCTGGATAAATCTCACCGTGTGTCCCATCAATATGAACAAATGACAGGTTTGCTTTCGTTAACTTCGCCATAGACACTGCGCGATCGATGAGTTGTTTACTTTCTTCTGTTAGCTCTATTGCGACTAAAATATTTTGATAATTCATAAGTTCTTCCTCATACAGAATACTTCTTTTTCCATCATAGTTAGGATGCAGAAAAATAGTGTATTAGGTGTCTCACTTTGTTTATTATCTAGCCAAATTTTATAGGTTTATGTAATCAAATTTGGGGACGGCTTCTTAGACTATCGAGCGGAAAGTCAGGTTGATACGAGCCGTTTTATTGAGCTTGGTTTTGGGGATGGTGTGTAACCAAAATGACTGCGTGTCGCCTGCCATGATTAACAAGCTACCGGGAACTAGGTTAAACGTATATTTTTTCTTCGTGGTTTTATGCTTTAGATGAAACTTTCTCGTTTCTCCTAAGCTTAATGAAGCAATGATTGGCTGCTTGCCTAACTCCGGTTCATTGTCGCTATGCCAGCCGTTTGAATCAGAACCATCACGATACAAATTAGCAAGCACCGAATTAAACTGTGTACCTGCCATTTTCTCACAGGCTGATTTCAGAGGTAATAAGCTGGGTAACCAAGGTTTAGGTGTGAGCTCGATGTTTGAGTAACGATAACTTTTGTCTCCATACCAAGCTTGAAGTCTAGGTATGGGCGTTGTCTTACCAAAAATAGTAATTTCGTCACTTCGCCATTCAAGTTCGTGTTGTAAAGCTGCAAAGAGTTGAGCTGCTTCTTGAGCATCTATGAAATTTGGAGCCCAGTAAAGTCGTCCATTCTCTATGTCGTGCCACTGATTTGGCACGAGTGGTGAATCTAAAGTTGAAGGTTCACTGGGCTGTCGCATAATTACTGTAATCCGCCGAAACATAGATATTTTAATTCTAGGTACTCATCAATACCTTGTTTTGCACCTTCACGGCCAATCCCCGATTGTTTAATACCGCCAAACGGTGCCACTTCACTTGATATGACGCCTTCATTTATGCCGACCATGCCATATTCGAGAGCTTCGGAGATTTTCCAAACTCGGTTAATGTTCTGACTATAAAAGTACGCCGCTAACCCGTAGATGGTGTCGTTCGCCATGCGGATAAGCTCTTCATCAGTATCGAACTTGATCAACGGTGCGACAGGACCAAAAATTTCGAGTTGTGTTATATCCATATCATGTGTGACATTTTTTAATATGATCGGATCAAGGAAYTGCCCTGGGCGAGGTGATATTGGCGCAGTTGGCTCTGCTCCTTGTGCAATAGCTTGTTCGACAATGGATAGAATGTTCTCTTTAGCTGATGGAGTGATCAAAGGGCCAATGTTTATCCCTTGATCTAATCCATTTCCTACGGTTAATCGTTCGGTTGCTTGTTGGAATTTAGTGGCAAATTTCTCATAGATAGAGTGGTGAATATAGAATCGGTTGGCACACACACAAGTTTGCCCTGCATTACGGAATTTGGATGCAATCGCTCCTTGTACTGCAGCGTCGATATCGGCGTCTTCGAATACGATAAATGGGGCATTACCGCCTAACTCCATTGAGGTTCTCTTTACATCATTTGCGCTCTGCTGCATCAGTGTTCTACCCACTTGAGTTGAACCAGTGAACGACAGTTTTCTTATCAATGGGTGAGAAGTGAAAATTCGACCAATTTCTATCGGGTCTTTACCTACTACGACTCGTAATAGTTCACGTGGGATCTCTGCTTGGTAAGCAAGCTCAGCGATAGCAAAAGCCGATAGTGGCGTATGTTCTGAAGGTTTTACAATGAAGCTGCAACCAGCTGCCAGTGCTGGCGCTGCTTTGCGAGTGATCATCGCATTAGGGAAATTCCATGGGGTGATAGCACAAGTTACACCGACAGGCTGCTTGATAGTGATGAAACGCTTGTCCCCGGAGGGGCTTGGTATACTTTCACCGTAAGTACGTTTAGCTTCTTCTGCAAACCATTCAACAAAACTGGCTCCGTATACGACTTCGCCTTTTGCTTCTTCTAATGGTTTCCCTTGTTCCAAAGTCATTAAGTATCCAAGGTCATCTTTATTCTCAATCAGTAGCTGGAACCAGTGCTGTAAGCGCTTCGCTCTGACTTTTGCGGGCAGTTGAGCCCACTCTTGTTGTGCCGAATGTGACTGTTCAATATAGGAGAGGATTTCACTTTCACTTGATGTTGCAACATAACCAATAACTTCAGTTGTAGCGGGGTTGATGACTGTGAGGGTATCCTTTGATGGTGGAACCATAAATGACAATAAAGTTTTATTTTGAATTTGCTGCAACATAGCCATGACCTCTGTGAAGATATTGTATTTGTTGTGCGCTAGAAGGTTTCGACGCAGTGGCTTCAGTTTATATCACGTTGGGCTCTTTGATCAGTAAGCGGATTGTTAAGAGTTAAGCATGTCTCTTTTCAATATGAGGTGATGTGGACAAAATCGGAGGTTAGGTTTGAGGCACTTTTGAGATCAAGAAGGTATTTAATATCAAAAAATTAAACATGGTTTTGCGTGTTTTTTGTACTTAGTACTCATTTTTGATATCGAGCACATGATTTTGGGAACTCAGTTGAACATTATGTGTCAACTATCAATAACAACTCACCTCATGGAACATAAGGTATGCCTGATCTATATTGCAAAGCATGTAAAAAAACGACGTTACATAAATCAATTATGAAGCGCTGTCCGGTTGAGGATCAAAGCTCTTCAGGATTGTTTTGCAGTGTTCAGCAATGGGTAAACCGTTTGGTCGGGGGAACGCATTATTATGATCTTGAACGTCAGCATTTTTGTCGAACTTGCAACTGCCGTTCAGAATCAGAAACACAAGTGATGTTGCCTAGCTAGCTTGGTTTGAGCATCGCGAAAATATCGCTACCGGTGAGCTAGAAGTCTGTTGTATTTAGGCAACTTTAGTTTGCTCGTTACACTGAGCTCCATCTATTTTGACTGGCCATCCGTAGCTTAGATATTCCTTTGCCAGTGCCTCTGCCACATCTTTAGAAACCGTAGTGTGGTTCCATGAACCGATCCCAAAGGGTTTGTAAGCAAGTTGTTGTGTCATCATACCGAGTACTCCTTCTCATTTAGATGTAATCATTATTATTGGATTACTCGATCTTTACTTGTCTATTTAGCTCATTTTATTTATTGCGCAGGTCATTGTTGTAACGCATTGTTAACAAATAATTTTAATTTTATACACTGACTAAATCATTGCGATCTATTAATAAAATCTATGTGAATGTAAATCAATAAATAAAGTGAGGATTGGAGCTTGTTAAGTGAATTTGGCACCAGGTCGTAACGATTTTATTTATTGTGATTGATTGGGTTAACCACTTATATGGCAATCTGAAGTAAAAAGCGTGATGGTGCTTTATTTATTTTACAAAAATGTTAAGTCGTGGTTTGGCTATCGAATATAATTGTTTTATCAGCTAAGTAAACGAGTGAAATAATGGCGAGTAATCAACTAGATCGAATTGATAAAGACATTTTGAGAATTCTACATGCAAAGGGCCGTTTAGCTGTTGTTGAACTTGCTAAGTTGGTTAATCTAACCACTTCACCTTGCTCTGACCGCCTTAAACGTTTAGAAAAAGAAGGCTATATCAAGGGATATCATGCTGAGTTGTGTGCCGAGAAACTGGGGCTCGATGTTCAGGTTTTTATTCATATCCGCTTAGATCAAACGAGCTTCTCTATCTTCGAAAAGTTTGCGGATGCCGTGGAGTCGATCCCTGAGATTGAAGAGTGCTATTCGCTGTCTGGAGACTTTGACACCATGATAAAAGTGCGCGTTAAAGATATGAAGGCATACCAAGAGTTTATGTCGAGTAAGTTAGGCACTTTACCTGGTGTTATTCAAACTCGTAGTGAAGTGGTTATTGAAGAGCATAAATCAGGGTTTGGTGTGAACGCTGAGCTGTTGGCAACATTGAATTGATTTAGCGCGAAGAGATAGAAGAAAAGCATAGAAAAACGGGAAGCTGTCAGAGCTTCCCGTTTTATTTGATGTGAGTATAAACTTTTAAATTAAAGCGTGATAACCGCAGAAATTAATCCGATAGCACCACCAAAAACGCCACCCCAAACGACTAACCACCCTAGGTGCTGTTTAATCATTTGTTGAACCATGTCTTTCACTAATTGAGGAGTCAGTTCATTTAAACGTTGGTCAATGATCGCTTCAATGTTCTCTTTAATTTCATCCATCATTGCTGGTGACTCAAGCTCTTCTTTAATCGCTGTCTTTACAGCATCGCTCTGACTGATCTCAACGACAGACTCTTTCATTTTTTCAACAAAAGGTTCTTTAAGTGGTTGCAGCGCTTCAGTACCACCAAGCATTGCTAGCATGCCGCCGAAAGAAGAATTAGCAATCACTTCAACGAGCGAATCAAACGCAGGGTTAAAATCTATCTTTTTAATGACAGGCTCAAGGTTTAGCGTTTTGCCGCCCATTTCTTGGTTTAGAAAGCGATCGATGTTTGTTGCTGTGAAGAATTGCTCCATCATTAAATGCTTGATTGCGGCTTTAAATTCTTCAAAGCGAGCAGGGATGATACCTGAACCATAAAGTCCCGGTACTTTTTCAAACAGCATATGAATGGCTAACCAGTTTGTCACTGCTCCGGAGAACGCAAACAAACCAGCGTATAAAGCATAAGCATTATTGGTGTAGTAGCCTATTGCCAACAGCGTTAAAGCAACAAGGTTGGTGAGTACGCTTTTGTTCATAATTCATCTCAATGTAAGTAACTGGACGAGATTCTAAGAAAAAAAGCAGAGAGAGGAAAGGGGATAAAGAAAAGAAAGGCTAGCCTCCCCCCGAAGTCTAGCCTTATTCCAGAAACGCGCAAGCGAGGCGTCTTGGTTTCTGATACACATACTATATTTATAG
>NZ_JAKJSW010000118.1:0-13597 GCF_050337375.1 Vibrio makurazakiensis
TTCGTAGGCTGCATAGCCGTAGACTAAAACTTGATATTGGCCTGACTGAGCATTAGAAACAACGCATTCTTCTCCATTACCACCGGCCCACGAACGACAGTCATAACTCTTCGTTGTTGGCTCCCCATTTGCTCTCACATATAAGTCAGCATCACCAGAACCGCCCGATAATGTAAAAGAAACAGAGGTCGCATCGCTTGGTACTTCAAAAGTATATACGGTGCTTGAGCGTAAACTGCCAGAAACAGGAGACTTAGGTACGTTATTGGTCAGTATCAAATCACTGATTCCACCATCGGGCCCATTACAGCCTAAATCCAGATACTCTTTCGCAGCATTAGTATTAATGAGTCCATATCCAGTTCTATCGTCACGCCCTGCAACATCAATATCTGTTGCTGTCGCTTTAAGAGCCGAACGAACCTGAGCCGCAGTACATTGAGGGTGATAACTCCAAACTAAAGCAGCAACGCCAGCAGCATGTGGGGTCGCCATTGAAGTGCCATTGTAGTACTCGTAATCTTCACCCGTCGTAGTCGACACAGTGATCTGCTGCCCAACAGCGCTTGCTAACTCTAAACCCAGTTCGCGATCCACCGTGACAGAAACCAATGGGTAACTGTTATTGTCATCAAGAACAAATGGGTTTTGTAGACCAGACAAGGCTTCATTACTGTAAACAATCGCGGCTTTTGCACCCGCGTTGTAACACGCTTTAACAGGGTCAATTTCAGGACGATACCCTGAACGTTGATTCTCTATGCGCTCGGTCAAACATACTTTGTCCGCCATATCTCCACAGTTATAGGCGTTCGTTGAAACGTCACACGTAGCAAGCTCAGCAGTCACATTCCCTGCAACACTACTTGCCTGGTAACTGCCTGTACCATCTAAAGTTTTACGATTATGAGGGACAACACCACGATTAAAATAGCTAACGCCATTTAAGTTAATATCAGAAAGAACACCTTCCCCAACAGTTACCGTAGACAGTACAGCCACACCCGGCGCTGCCACTTCAACTTGGTTCGTAGCTTGAGAGAACGCTGCATGGTGATTCTGGTTATCCGTTGCTGCTATCGACATCACTGAATCGTAAGAAGCTGGATAACTATGTGCTGTATTACCTGAGTTACYCGCTGCAGCAATAAGTAAAACTCCATTGTCATACTGCTGCTGAAGCGCATCTCTTTCAGTTCGGCTTGATTGACTGCCCCCTAAGCTCATATTGACAACATTCGCGCCATTTTGAGCACAGGTATCAATCGCTTTAACCAAGCTGGATGAGTACCCCCAACCAGACTCATTAAATACCTTAACAATATGTAAGTTTACATTTTGATTGGCCATGACACCTACGACACCTTCGCCATTGGYGATCGCCGCGATTGTTCCTGCGACATGAGTACCATGAGCATTATTGTTACCAGGTGAGCTCCATTGCCCTGTACCGCTATCATTTGTACCACTGACCTGATTTCCACTCAGGTCGTTATGCGTTAAGTCATAGCCGGAATCGATAATACAAACGGTTCGATTTCCTGAATGTTCATCCGTTAAGTTAGCGACATTAATAGCACTTTGACCCCAAGGCGACGTTTCACTCAGCAAAAATCGCGGAGGATCAATTTCAATGTATTCAACATCAGAGTTTTGTTGAAGGCTCGTGAGAGCTTCATCTGCCAACTCAACACTATAAACAGATTCAGCCCCCAACTTTTCTACGTTCGAAGCATTCACTCTATCTAATACAGACTCTTGAACCATTCTCGCCCCCCAAAATGGGTTTAAACCCATAGTGGATGGAACCGATGATTCTGACTCTTTAAACTTAACCATATATTTAACGGGAAGCTCGCTTTCATCCATCTGGATAGAGGGTGCGGCATAGCTACTTGTCGCCACTGACAATGCAGGAACTAAAGCGATAACCTTTAGTAAATGCTTGTTTTTATTATGTGTATTTTTCATTTGCTCTTTTTCCTTGTAGGAGCGTTATTATTCACTGCTGATAAATTCCCAAGCGTTCAGCTTGCTCAACCAGCAGGTCAAGAGCTATAGAACTAACAAATCAATTAATCCAATTTTATAAATGCAAATGGAAACTAATTGCATAACAGATCACAACAAAAACACCACAAGTTAACAACATAAAAACATTAACAATCCCTTATAAAGCAATAGCTTAAGTTTAATTTATAAATTTAAAGTCAATTGATTTGAATAAATACTCTAATTATTTTTCCGGCTAAATTTCATAATTACGTTGAAACTATGATCTTTGTACCAGTTTCTATTTGGAGTGAATTCAAATGGATTGACACACTAGCATTGATGAGAGATATAGGTCTGACCAGTTTTTGATAGTGATTCTCAAAAACAAATTTGACGAAGTATTCGTATACTTAACAGATAAGATTTTGCCTATGAAAAATACAATGTTGGGTCTGGCTTTATTAATGCCACTTGGGGCGCAAGCCTCTGAAGATATCGCACTAACTCCTGAGTCCATTTCATCTGCCCAGATAATGCAAACACAAGGTTCAGAAACCTATTCATATGTACGCTGTTGGTACCGCACAGATGCCAGTCACGATTCCCCAGCGACTGACTGGGAATGGGCGCTTGACGATAATGGTGAATATTTCACGGTTGAAGGGTACTGGTGGTCATCAGTTTCATTCAAGAATATGTTTTATAGCAACACACCCCAAGCTGAGATTAAACAGCGTTGTGAGCAAACACTCGACGTTCAACACGGCGCGGCCGATATTACGTACTTTGCTGCAGACAACCGGTTTTCATATAACCATTCTATCTGGACAAACGACACTGCCTCTCAGACAAGCAGCATCAATCGAATCGTTGCATTTGGCGATAGTCTTTCTGATACCGGCAACTTATTTAATGGCTCTCAATGGGTATTCCCTAACCCTAATTCCTGGTTCCTTGGTCACTTTTCTAATGGCTTAGTCTGGACAGAGTATCTTGCTAAAGACAAAGACATCCCATTGTATAACTGGGCGGTAGGCGGTGCTGCTGGTACAAACCAATACGTCGCTTTAACAGGAATTTATGATCAGGTGACTTCGTACCTTACGTACATGAAACTAGCGAAAAATTATCGCCCTGAAAATACGCTATTTACGTTAGAGTTTGGTTTAAACGACTTCATGAACTACAACCGAGAAGTCGCAGACGTAAAAGCTGATTTCAGCAGTGCTATGATCCGCTTAAATGACTCTGGTGCAAAAAACATTCTTTTATTCACTTTGCCAGATGCGACGAAAGCGCCTCAATTTAAGTACTCTACAGAAGCTGAGATCCTTAAAGTTCGCGCAAAAATAGTCGAATTTAACGAATTCATAAAAGAACAAGCCGCGTACTACCAAAGTAAAGGCGAGAACGTAATCTTATTTGATGCTAATGCTCTGTTTACTAGCATCACCAACAACCCTGAGCAACATGGGTTTAGAAATGCTGAAGACGCTTGTTTGAACATTCAACGTAGCTCTTCAATGGATTACCTTTACAGCCACAGTTTAACCARTGACTGCGCGACATACGGTTCTGACAGCTATGTATTTTGGGGGGTAACACACCCAACAACCGCCACGCATAAATACATCGCAGATAACATCTTACAGAACTCACTATCGACGTTTAATTTCTAGCCTTAAAGCCGAATAATAAGCATAAAAAAACCGCCATATAGGCGGTTTTTTCTTATTTAAAATAGAGTTACTCGTCATCCACTTTAGGGGCAACTTTCTTCTTTGGAATAAATACTGTATCGCCCACTGCCACATTGTTGTGGAAGCTCTTATCGCGCTTAACCGGTTTCTTCGGAGTCTTCTTCGCTTGAGGTTTACTTGCTTTCTGTGCAGGGCCACCTTTCTTAAAGGCAGGTTTACGCGGCTTAATGCCTTTAAACTTACCTTTCAAACCTTCTAATACAGAGAACGTTAAATCTTGCTGTAAGAAAAGCTCAATACGCTTGAAGCTGTCCCAATCTTTCGGGCCCACTAACGAAACTGCATCACCTTTATTACCAGCACGGCCAGTACGACCTACTCGGTGAACGTATTCTTCAGTGTGCTTTGGCATATCAAAGTTGATTACGTGGCTCACATTTGGAATATCGATGCCACGAGAGGCAACGTCAGTTGTAACCAAAATTTTGTAAACTGCACGCTCAAATTGACTCATGATCGCGTTACGCTGAGTTTGGTTTAAGTTACCGCTTAGTGCGACAGCTTTAAGTTTTTTCTCGTTCAGCTTTTCAGTCAGGCGATCTGTATCAGAACGAGTCGCAGTGAAAATCATCACCTGACGGTAATCCGCTTCTTCGATGATGCGATCTAATAAAGCTTCTTTATGATCCAGGTGATCACAAAGGTAGAATTTTTGAGTGATATCTTTATGTTCTTCGTTCGATACACCAATAGAAATACGCTTTGGTGAGTCTTGCATTTCTGCAGCAATACCATTTACTTCAGCATGGTCTAACGTTGCAGAGAACATCAATGTTTGACGACGACGATGCTTAGCAGCGTTTGAGATACGACGAAGTTCTGGAGCAAAACCTAAATCAAGCATACGGTCAGCTTCGTCAAGAATCAGCGTGTCTACGCCATCCAAAAACAAAGAGCGGTGCTCTAGGTGATCGGCAAGGCGACCTGGAGTTGCAACGATAAAACGTGGGTACTTACGCAGTGCTTTTACTTGATCGTTAAAGTTTTCACCACCAACGATCAACGTAGCTTCGTAAGACAAGCCATTTAGCATGCCACGTAATTCACCGTAAACCTGTTTAGCCAGTTCACGAGTTGGCGCCAAAATAACACCACGTGGGTCTTTAGCTGAAAACGCTTTAGTCTTTAGAGCCTTATGCAACATAGGCAGAACAAACGCTAAGGTTTTTCCTGAACCTGTTTTTGATGAAGCCAATAGATCCTTACCGGCAATGGCAACAGGAATGGCTTGCTGTTGGATCTTAGTCGCTTGTTTGAAATCGAAGTGTTTCAAGCTTTTTAATAAGCGATTATCTAGGCCTAAATCTTTAAAGTGCAAAAGGACTCTCCAGTCTTATGTTTCTGTATCGAAAATTTTTTAACGTAACATGATACCGCGAAACACATCAGAATGGGTAGAGATCACATAAAATTAATCATCTGTAGCCGAAATCCCTTCTCTATATTAATTAAAGCCGTAAAAGTCGTTGTTTCAAAAGTAAGACTTAGTTATCTCAATCACGTATTTACTTCAATTATTTAACATTTTTCTGTTCTTAACTATGTGGTTCTATTTTTTATCGCTACAATTATGGTGAAGCGACTATATGCCCAATAATGTATAGCGCATCTATTGATACCAAATTAATCAAGGAGTTCTTATGAACAAAACGTTAATCGCAGCTGCAGCATCTGTATTTTTTCTAGCGGGCTGTGCTTCTGGTCCTGATGAAGCAACGATGGCAAAAATGGATGAACTAAATAACCAAATTTCTCAGCTTAATAGCGATGTAGCCGCGCTTAAGAGTGAACATGAAAGCGCTGAAATGTCAGCGAAGCAAGCAAAAGACGCAGCAATGGCCGCTCAAGAAGAAGCAGCACGTGCTAACGAGCGTATTGATAACATCGCTCAGTCATACACAAAGTAGTTAAAGCACTATTTTAATAGCGCCTACTCTTGAGTAGGCGCTGCTATTTCTACAGGTACACCATTTTGAGCAAATATAGCGGCTCTGGCTTTGGTATCTGACATTTCCGCTTCTTCTAACCACCAAGACAATTCCAAAGGTATATCCAGCTGCTTTTTCGAACCGTCACTTCTTGTTAATGGCTCGTGAGCTTCAATAAATACACTTCTATCAGGTTCCAACGCAATTTTAATCGGCTCATTAATCACCGTTACTTTTTCACCTTTAGCAACTTGATTAAATAACCACTCAATATCTTTTGGCTCCATTCGAATACACCCAGAACTGACCCTTAAGCCAATCCCGAATTCTTTGTTCGTACCATGTATCAAATAGTCGCCGACACCGTAAGCCAACCTTAATGCGTATTGACCTAATGGGTTTTCTGGCCCCGCAGGAACAACTGGTGGTAATTCGATACCTTTTTCTAGGTACTCTTCTCTAATTGACTTAGGTGGTGTCCAGGTTGGGTTCGGTCGCTTTTGACTGATTTTAGTCACCATTTCAGGAGTATCACGAC
The DNA here is from genome assembly GCF_050337375.1 of Vibrio makurazakiensis. NCBI lineage: Bacteria > Pseudomonadati > Pseudomonadota > Gammaproteobacteria > Vibrionales > Vibrionaceae > Vibrio > Vibrio makurazakiensis. Next base: position 6,222 of record NZ_JAKJSW010000118.1, read on the forward strand.
CCACTCTGCCAATACCCACAGGAAAAACGTGTACCTGATTAAGCTCAGGCTCAAAGTAATATAAGCGCAATTCCGCAAGGTTAATGACAATACCTTCACGAGGAGTTTGAGGAAGGATAAAACGCGAAGGAATGCTAAGAACATACCCTTCTTCGGGTAAAAATGGATCTACTCCCTTGTTCGCAGCCATTAATGAAAGGAAGCCAACATCATATTGCTTGGCGATATTCGCTAAGGTTTCACCCTCTACAATTTCATGGTGCTGGATTCTGCCTATAATGCGGCTGCTATCTTGGGGTAATTCGAATGTTGCAGCATGCACACCACCAGCAATCAATCCAGACGTCAATATCGCCATTTTAATTGCTTTGCGAATTTTACTTTGTAATGGGGTCTTCCACTTGGTTTGCATGAACCGCCCTTAACCTATTTATATAACGTAAGGTTAACGTCCTTTGAGCTGTATGATCAACTATGCCGCTGAATAATTGAGCCATCCTTTTCAACAAGAACAGTAAACAAATCGATTGCCTTTCAAGTTTCAACAGATTTAGTTATCAATATAGACTGCACTTGAAATGCTGACTTGAATTGTGACAAACCTCTCATGGAAGCGCTATATAACTCGCTAATATTGCCTCAACAGAAACAAACAGATTCAACAGAATTGGTAATTTACCTCCTGTTCGGTAAATAACGGTAAAACTTTGGAGAAGTACAATGGCAACCCCTCACATTAATGCACAACCTGGTGATTTCGCAGAAACAGTTCTAATGCCAGGCGACCCGCTTCGCGCAAAATACATCGCAGAAACTTTCTTAGATGACGTGAAGCAAGTTTGTGATGTTCGCAACATGTTTGGTTACACAGGTACATACAAGGGCAAAAAAGTATCGGTTATGGGTCACGGCATGGGTATCCCATCATGCTGTATCTACGTACACGAACTGATTGCTGAGTACGGTGTTAAAAACGTAATTCGCGTAGGTAGCTGTGGCGCTGTACGTGACGACGTGAAACTAATGGACGTTGTTATTGGTATGGGCGCTTCTACAGACTCTAAAGTTAACCGTATTCGTTTTAACAACCATGACTTCGCAGCAATTGCTGACTTCGGCCTTCTTGAAGAGTCAGTTAAACAAGCTCGTGCACAAGAAGTACCTGTGAAAGTTGGTAACGTATTCTCTGCAGACCTTTTCTACACTCCAGAAGCTGACCTTTTCGAAAAAATGGAAAAGCTAGGCATCCTAGGTGTTGATATGGAAGCAGCAGGTATCTACGGTGTTGCTGCAGATCTAGGTGCTAAAGCACTGACTATTCTAACAGTTTCTGACCACATCATCCGTGGTGAAAAACTAAGCTCAGAAGATCGTCAAAAGTCATTCAATGACATGATGAAAGTAGCTCTAGAAACAGCAATCAACATCTAATCGAGTTGAAACGCAGTACTTCGCAGCCAAGTTCGCTTGGCTGCCCAGATAATCCCGAGGGGGCGATCGTGTCCAACGGCGAACTGCCAAAAGACGCAGATGGTTTACAACTCAACTTTTGTAAAACATTGGCGTGTGACAACTTTGGATTGAGCGATGCAAAACGATATGTTTTGCAACATGCGAACCCTAAGCGTCCGGCGATGGTTTGTCGTGAGTGTGGAGCTTTCCCCCCCTTACTTAACAACCGTGAAGTGTTGAACGAACTGCATCGTTTACGACAACTTCACAGTGATGGTCTACCCGCTTGTCGAAGTGACGAGTGTGATAATTTTGGGCTATCCGTACACACCCATAAACACCTCTATCATGCTTTTGGCTATAGTGGTGATCGCCAGCGTTACCGTTGCAAAAACTGCCAATCTACTTTCGTAGACAAATGGTCAGGTTCTAATAAAAAGCTTCAATTTCAAGAAAACCTCATGGGACTTCTGTTCATGGGTTATTCCGTACGTGAAATTTGTCGAAAGTTAGAAATAAACCCAAAAACCTTTTATGACCATGTTGATCATATTGCCAGTCGTTGCCGTAGAAAATTAGCGATGATAGATGCAAGGTGGGTTAACCACGCTTCAGAATACCAATTCGCTTCCCACTACCAGTTATTACAGCCAAACAGTAATAACGGTGTTTTGTGGATCGCCACCGGTGAAGCTCATTCAGGTTACATCCTGTGCCAACATGTAAACTATGCAAGTAGCGAAGAGCCGCTTGGTCAAACCGATCACAACCCGTACGACGATATTGCTCGGTTTGTATCGAGAGATCACTCTGTCGAGGCAAATTTAGGTACACCTGCACCGTCGAAAAACCTACGTGAGCGTATTGAACAAAAATACCAAATCATTTTGGCGCGTGGGAATGTCGAAGATCCGATGGGTAACCTGACGTCATTTACTTATCCATCTAAAGGCGCATTAGTCCGTCCACCCTATACCTCTTATGCACACTTCTTACATGTTTTAGATATGTGTGACCAAGATAAGCATGTTTCAATCTACATGCCACAAGACCCATTGCTCCGCTCAGCAGCCCTCAGCGTTTGCTTACCTCGTATTCAAAGCCAAAATATTGACTTAATGTACGTCGAAGAAGATAACGGCTGGAACAACGATAGAACAATCGACAAGGTTGATATTGTTCATATGAGTTGGTGGCGAGATCGTTGGGCAATAGCCAATCAAGCAGACTCGAAAAAAGGTATCTGCTATTTATCTGGTTCAAAACCATCGCCAAAGCTATGGTTTAACAAAGCAAGTATCAAACAAACTGAATTCTATCAGCAACGTTTCCAGTTGCTATTTAACAGTTTCATAAATGAACCGCGTCGAAAACTTCGCCCTGGCGGAATACTCCCCCTACTAGACATATTTAGAGCTTGGCACAATTTATGCTACCAAGATAAGCAAGGATTGACTGCCGCTCAACGTCTTGGTGTTACAGAAACGCCATTAACGCTGAAGCAACTCCTCTCGTAACACTTAGAAACATTATCCGTGGTTCATATAAAAATATAATTTGTTATTCCAAAGCTAGAATGCGAATTAATACTATATAATTAGTAAATATATATGACGTAGGCTGGCACTTTGAGAATAAATAGTGCTTATCCATGGCCACACACATATAATGATTGTGTTATCAATATGTTCGGTAATAATGGAAATTCGACTTGGATAAAAGCCACTACCTTCTTGAAACAGAATTGGAGCAACTGCGGAATCGATTAGATTCCGAGCCTAAAGTTGTCTATGAACACGCTCAGCAATCCCTAGCGCGAGCTGAACAATTGCTGTTTGAAGAAGGAGCGATTCAATCGTTAATCCTCATGTCTCGCAGCTGTTGGGAATTAATGGATTACAGAAAAGGCCTCAAGTATATCAAAGAGGCGTATTCCAGACAGAGTCGCCTAGACACTGATAACTTTCTTCCTGAAATTCTTCACCTACATGCTCTCCAGTTCTGGGGACAAGCCAAATACTATTCTGCCCAGCAATTTTGGATCAACGCTCTTGAGCAATCAGCTTTGGTTGATGAAGTTGAGATACAAATTGAATGTTTGATCGGCTTAGGAAATATTTGGCGTATTACACATGAATACAAACTTGCTTGTTCCACCCACCGACTCGCCGTAAAAGTTGCCAACAACACACGTATTAACTGGTTAGAAGGTAAGGCTAGGATCCTGCTTGCATGGGATTATTACCTGTTACAAAACCACGTTGAAATGTTGTCAGTGTTGGATGGCGCAGAAGAAGTTCTAAAAGGTCACAATGACAAAACGTGGCAGGCAGAAGTGTGGGATTTCCGAGGATTAGCACTACTAGGGCTGGAAAGACTTGATGACGCAGAACGAGCGACTGAAAAAGCGCACAGTTTAGCGGTTGAGCATGATCTAACATGGATGAAAGCTCACTCTTTTATCAGCAGAGCCCGTTTAGAGCTGCTACGAAAAAACCTTGTGCAAGCGGCCGAACTACTTGATTTAGCAGAGCAATCAGCCGGGTCATTCGACAATGGTGAACTCCTGAGCCAAATTTGCTTCCAACAATCATTGGTAGCAGAACAAAACCAAGACTATGAAGCGGCATTTACGGCTTTCAAAAAGTACCGTCAATATTCTACTACTATGCTTCGTGAGCAAACGACTCGCGTTGGTCTAGACAAAGCTCGAGGCTCTAAGCGTCAACTAGAACAACGTGCCCGAAAACTCATTAATCGAATTCGTGGACAACACGAATATGACCCAGAAAAACACTTTTCACACGTCGTATCCGAAACTTATTGGTGGGAGAAGTTGGTTCTGTATAAAACGGAGCTCAAACGCTCTAACCACAGCATTATCATGTTTCAGCACGTTGACCCTGACTACTTAGAAGTGTGCACTGAAATTGCGCATACGCTATGTAATCAAAACGACCTTATTTCGAGGCTCAGCTCAGAGCGTGTGGCATTAATGCTTTCAGAGAAAGACGAAGCCGCACAAGCTGTCTTCAACACTCTTGAAACTATGCTCGATATTTACCCTTGGCACCGACGTGGGCTCAAGGGAAATAAACCAGAGATTTCTCTCAACGATATTTTGACGTTCCCTTTTACTCTTGAACAACTCGAAGAAAGTTCCGATTTAGAAACCCCAAGAGGTAAAGGCTAATGGAAACGTTACTGAATAAAATCACAGATGCCGGCCTCGATGCTTCTTCTGTTTCAGGTGAAGAAGCCATCATCTTTTGGAACCATATACGCCAGCATATTTCGACAACTCCAAAAGAGCGAGCACACTGCTACATCATCAGTGCCGAATACCGCGCAGAGCTAAAGCAGAATCAAGTTAGCTTGGATGAGCTTAGACTTGCGCTCGATTTACTTAGACTACCAGACGATGTTGACGATATTCTCACGGTGAAATGTAGCCTCAGTGAACGTTTGGTTGAAGTCGGTGATTACACCGCTGCGCTCAACGAATTTGTCACTTCGTCTACTATCGCCGTTGAACATGGGTACATCGACGAATATGCGCTATCGATTGTAGGGATGGGTAACCTGTGTGATGCCTATGGCGATCACAACCGAGCATTACGCTATTACCAAAAAATAGACAGTATTGACCACGCCTTGAGTAGCCGTTCTTTACGTTTGAGATACAAACTGCATACGGTCGCCAGTTTGATTAACTTGAACCGAATTTCAGCGGCTAATGACTTACTTCGAGAGTGCGAAGAATTAAGTATTTTGGTAAGTGATAAACTACTTACAGCTCAGATTTTGCTGTATCAAGCAAAAATGTACCGAGCACAAAAAGAATACCATCAAGCTCTATTATGCTTATCTAAGGTTCAATATTCGGCTAGCAATCTTCAAGCTAGTTGGCTTTCAACAATGATCCGTCTTGAGCTCGCGCATTGCTTAAATATTATTGGCAAACAGCAAATCGCCAACATGATCTTAGAGAGCACCAGTAAACGTATTAAACTTTACTCTTCTCCTGTACTTGCGAAGCACTTTTATGACTCGTTAAGTAATGTCTGTGTCAGTCGAGGTCAATTTAAAGAAGCATTAGCCCACGAGAAGAAAGGCTATAGAATTGAAACCGATTTGATGAAGCAAATCCCTATCAGTGAACTTGGTGCAAGCCAGTTACGTCGTCTTTCTCGTTTTGAGCTTCAACTTAAACTGATCTTATCTGAGCAAGAGAACAAAGAGCTAAAAGAAACAACTGAACAACATAAGAATACCGTAGCTCAGCTACAACAAGATGTATTTACCGACCCACTGACTAATTTGCACAACCGCCGTTGGTTAGACGTTAAGCTCAAAGACTTATTGCTACACGAAACCCCATTCGCATTAATGGTTGTAGATATAGACCACTTTAAATCGATCAATGATGAATTGAGCCACCTTGTCGGCGACAAAGCCATTGTCAGCGTTTCACATGAACTTTCGTCGTATTTTAAATTTAGAGGGGCATCTTGTGTACGCTTTGGCGGTGAGGAGTTCTTAGTCATCTTAGAAAATGCTGACTTAGCGAAAGCAGAACTGCACGCCGAAAATTACCGTGAGCGTATTTTCCAATACGGTTGGAATGAGATCCTTGGCGAACGTGGATTAACGGTAAGCGTTGGTATCACCATGCACCGAGATGGCGAGAATACGCAAAGAACATTCTATCGCGCCGATAAAGCACTGTATCGAGCGAAAGCAAATGGTAGGAATCAAGTTTGTACTGAGTAGGTAACCCTACTCAGACATTGCTACACGGCTTTATGAAGCAGCCTTACTTACGACGACTGATTCGCAAACTTATAAGAAGAAAAGTGATATTCCACCCAGAGCGACCAGAGTTCCGATAATACTATTTCGTGACACCCTCTCCCCTTTCAAAGCATAAATAACTAAGATAAACACCGGACTTGTCGCTATCAAGGTTTGGGCAATTGCTGGGTTAGCATGTTTAAGAGCGACTTGCTGCAACCAGAGGGCTAAAAATGTCCCGACAAAAATGGCGCTCAGTAACCAAAGTTTATCTCTACTATGCATCGATTTTAGATTAGTAACCATAGATGAAAAGGGCTTACGCTCTACCCATGGGATCAGCAACATAACGGCTGCCACTCCTACGCTCAGCCGTATCAATGCACCAAGTAACGGCGGTATATCACCTGCGACTAATGCATAGTGAGAAATCACCACTCCAGATGCCTGACACACACTTGCAACTAACCCAAAGCCAATGCCACTCCATGCCGTTTTCTCTCCAGAGTTGTTAGGTTGAAACACAACAAAAGTGACGGCTAATGTCGTTATGATGACTCCAAGCCAACTTTGGAGGGTCAGCGCTGCGCCCAAAAACGTCAGTGCCAGCACACCAGACAAAGGTGGAGCCAAAGATTCAAGCAGCAGCGTTTTGTTTGCTCCTATTCTCTTCAAAGATGCAAAATAAGCGCTGTCTCCAATCGCAATCCCTATTACTCCAGAGAAAGCCAAAACCCAAAAGTGAGCTGGACTCAACTCTAGATCAGGCATTGGTAAAAATGGCATGACAACCAACATCATTCCAGAGGCCACAATTCCTTTAACAATGTTCAGTTGTAACGCACTAAACCTATGCCCAAATTGTCCATAAATCCATGTCGCTCCAGCCCAGACTACCGCAGCCCCAATTGCGGCAAACTCACCGACATATGTCATATATTTATCCTTATTGGTGCGTTCCGTTCAAAAGGTAAGCAACCGAAAAACTACATTCGACAAGCATCACACATACCGCAAAAAATAGTCGATTTTTGTCCACTAAATTATTTTTATAACAAATACTTACCCCATAGCGTAATATATCTACATCTTATTTATAACATTAACAAGGAACCGTTATGTTTTTAGAC
>NZ_JAKJSW010000119.1:0-13559 GCF_050337375.1 Vibrio makurazakiensis
AATCAGAGGGGACAGTGAGAATAGTTATACTTGGAGCACAAAAAAGCGGCTTCAAGAGCCGCTTAGATAGTATTTAATATCGGTAAGTCAGTATTAGAAAGTGACTTTGAAATTCATACCGTAATATTGAGAATCGTATGTAGCTCCAGAGTCCAAAGCAAACYTAGCTGCGCTTTGGTTTTCACCCCAAGGTGTCGTTGTGAAGTTCACTTCTGCTTCACCGCCCCAAGCATCACTTACCCAGTAGTGGATGTGGCCGACAGGGTTTAAGAAGAATAAAGATACATCACCCATAGTCTCAGAACCCATTACTTCACCACCAGAAGAGACGATATCTTGTTCCGCTTCTAACATCAGTTCACCAACAACGGCACCGAAGAAAGGAGTGATGAAAAGATCTTGCCATGATGGAACTTCAGCAAAGGCTTCTACACCGTATTCCCAGAAGAAGGTCGACATTGTCCAAGAATACATGAAAGATTCAAATTCGTTAAAGCCAGCATGTCGTGCAGCTGTGTAGTAAACGCCGCCAAAATATGGGTGCATGACATAGTTAAGGAAGTGTTCATCTCTATCCCATACAGGGCCGCTTGAAACGTTATCTTTCCATTTTGAACCCAGTTGACTTAGATCTCGCTGATCGTCATCCCACTTAGTAATACTTTCGGGAAGGAAAGTCATTAGGCCAACGGTTGCAACACTTAAACCAAGGATCGTGTATGTTTGACCCATTAAGTAATCCCAATCTTTCTCTTCACTAACCGTAAGGAATTTAGGTTGACCACTGATAGACAAATCGTACTCGTCACTTGCTTCACTTAAGGCATAAGTATTGCTAGGTGAGTAGCTATACAAGTTATCGTTAACGCAGTACTCTTGTGTGCAATCAACAGTGTACGAAAGCTCAACGTGTTGCGCGAAGTCATATTGGCTTGCGGTAGAACTAGCTGTAAATAACATAGTCAATGCAGCAATAGTTTTGTTCAACACGGGGAATTTAGGCACAAGGGGCTCCAAAAGTAATTGATAATAGATCAGGGTCACAATTATCTATTAAATGAAGTTTCATGGGAACTAAAAATTTAAAATTAACAGAAACTTAATTGGATAGTTGGTTGTCTCATTAAACACGCCGAATTTCGGTAAGTGTTAAAATGACAGACTCATTTGTTATGACGCAAAGAATTAGCCGCAGGGCAAAGGACATAATTATGATAAAAATTGCAATGTTAAGCACAGGTGAAGAAGTTCTTCATGGAGACATTGTAGACACAAATGCAGCCTGGATGTCTGGAATATTTTATCAGCATGGTTTTTCTTTGGCTAAACGCTCAACAGTAGGCGACCAAATGAATGCATTGGTCGAAGAGTTGCTGATGCTGAGCTTCAATTATGATGTCGTCATTGTGAATGGTGGTTTAGGGCCGACTACTGATGATGTTAGCGCTGCTGCCGCTGCTTTGGCGGCCGATGAAAAACTCGTTATGTTTCCTGAGTGGCTAACTCGTTTAGAATCCATGTTTGCTAAGCGTGGTATGCCAATGCCCGAAAGCAACTTAAAACAGGCGATGTTGCCAGAAACTGCCATTATGGTTGATAACCCAGTAGGCACTGCTTGCGGGTTTAAGCTGGAAATCAATGACGCAGTTTTCTATTTTACTCCAGGTGTACCTAGTGAGTTTAAAGTGATGGTCGAAGGGCAAATTTTACCCGACCTGGCAAAGACTTACCCTGAAGTTGCCGCATCTGAGTGTAGCCGTTTATATACATTCGGCTTATCTGAATCAGGGATCTCTGATACTTTAGACCCGCTGAAGTTACCAGAGGGCTACGAATTAGGTTATCGCTCTTATCTACCATTTATCGAGGTGAAACTTTTTGGTCCAAAGCAAGGTTTAGAAACCAGAGTTAAGCTACTGCAAATGGTTTATAAACTATTGGAAGCTAATGTCGTAAGTGTCGATGAGTCGATGCTGACACACCTTGGCCACTTGATGGTAGAGCAAAAGCGAACTCTTTCTTTATCTGAGCAATCAACCAAAGGTTACTTATCATCTTGGCTTCAATCTGATGACAACATAGAGAGTTGTTGTGGGCATGCTTGGGTGATGGCTAAGCAAAAGAATCCTGATTTGGATGAGAGCGATCCACTGGCTGCGGCTTTCGCATTAGCTGGTGCGACTAGAGAAAAGTGCGCCACTGAATTATCGTTAGTGACAGGCAAACTTGAAGAAAACCGTTTTACTGTTGCACTATCTAGTGAGAATGGGGAATGGGGCCAGGTACTTGAGTTTTACAGAGATTTTAGTAGAGAAGACGCTAGAAAAGTGATCAGTGTTGTTGCAGCAGACATGCTGAGACGTCACCTTGAAAACAAGCCTATGTTTGGCTCTTATAGTTCAGTAAAACGTATTAAAGAAATGTTCATTCCTTCGAATGTTCTACAAAGTTAAATTTGATTTTCCTGAGGATACAAAAAGGCCAGCGTTATGCTGGCCTTTTTAATATTTGTTTAAGCGCGCTTTTTATTATTTAGACAAAGCACATTACTCAAAGAAACATCAGTTTTCGCTTTACAGATACAGGGTAAAACTTCGTCTCCCTGTGTGTAAGCCATAGCAAAACCAACATACTCAACTTCACCTGAGTTTAATGTGCAACGACAAGCGCCGCAGTGCCCATCTCGGCAGTTGTACTCTGGTTCTAACCCTGCTTGTTCCATTGTTTCCAATAGCGTATTCGAAGGGTTAGATTCGATAGAAGTCAGCTTGTTGATTTTGATTGTTGGCATTACAGCTCAAACCCTTCAAAGTCGTCAGCTTTTACTTCATTGTCAATTTGGCCAACTAGGTAAGAACTGATTTCTGCTTCTTGTGGAGCAACTTGTACGTTATCAGAAGACAACCAAGCGTTGATCCATGGGATTGGGTTTGATGTTGCTTCTGGGTAAGCAGTACCTAGACCAACAGCCTGCATGCGGATGTTAGTAATGTACTCAACGTATTGGCAAAGAATATCTTTGTTCAGACCAATCATAGAGCCATCTTTGAATAGGTATTCTGCCCATTCTTTTTCTTGCTCAGCCGCTTCTTTAAATAGGTCAAAACAATCTTGCTTACACTCTTCAGCGATTTGCATGAAGGCGAARTCATCTTGGCCATTAYGCAGCAAGTTGATCATGTGCTGTGTGCCAGTAAGGTGAAGAGCTTCATCACGAGCGATTAGCTTGATGATTTTCGCGTTACCTTCCATTAGCTCACGTTCAGCAAATGCAAATGAACATGCAAAGCTCACGTAGAAACGAATCGCTTCTAGTGCGTTTACAGACATTAGACATAGGTAAAGTTTCTTCTTCAGGTCGTGAAGTGAAATCTTAACGTCTTCGCCGTTGATGCTGTGGTTGCCTTCACCATAGCGGTGGTAGTCAGCCGTTAGCTTGATTAGGTCGTCGTAGTAGAAAGCGATGTCTTTAGCACGCTTAAGGATCTCTTCATTTTCAACGATGTCGTCGAACACTACACCTGGATCATTCACGATGTTGCGGATGATATGTGTGTATGAACGAGAGTGAATTGTTTCAGAGAAAGACCAAGTTTCAATCCAAGTTTCAACTTCTGGTAGAGATACTAGAGGAAGTAGGGCAACGTTAGGGCTGCGACCTTGGATAGAATCTAGAAGCGTTTGGTACTTCAGGTTAGAGATGAAGATGTGCTTTTCATGCTCAGGAAGTTTGTTGTAGTCGATACGGTCACTAGACACGTCAACTTCTTCTGGACGCCAGAAGAAAGAAAGCTGCTTCTCGATCAGCTTTTCGAAGATCTCGAATTTTTGTTGATCGTAACGTGCAACGTTTACCGACTGACCCAAGAACATCGGTTCTTTTAGTTGGTCATTTTTTTGTTGAGAAAAAGTACTGTAAGCCATAAATGCCTCAAATCCTTTAAAGACCCGCAATAAAACGGATCCTGTTAATGCTTTAAACCCAGAGAAGATAACTTCTCTGGGGTCTTAATGTTTGTTGCGGTTTAGATCTTACAACCGCCGCCTTCACAATCTTCTTCCGGCACTTGTACTGCGTCACCTTGGTCGTCTTTAGCACCATCACGTGTGTTGTGGTAGTAAAGTGTTTTAACACCATATTTGTAAGCAGTTAGCAGGTCTTGAAGCAGCTTCTTCATTGGAACCTTACCGCTATCGTAAACACTAGGATCGTAGTTAGTGTTTGCAGAGATAGCTTGGTCAACGAACTTTTGCATAATGCCGACTAAGTGCAGGTAACCGTTGTTAGAACCGATGTTCCAAAGTAGCTCGTAGTTCTCTTTAAGATTTAGGAAATCAGGAACTACTTGCTTAAGGATACCGTCTTTCGATGCTTTTACTGATACGTAACCACGTGGTGGCTCAATACCGTTAGTCGCATTCGAGATTTGAGATGAAGTCTCAGAAGGCATAAGCGCTGTTAGCGTAGAGTTACGTAGGCCGTGCTCCATGATCTCTTCGCGTAGAGTATCCCAATCGTAATGCAGTGGCTCTTCACATACTAAGTCGATGTCTTTTTTGTAAGTATCGATTGGCAGAAGGCCTTTCGCGTAGTTGGTCTCGTGGAAAGATGGGCAACGGCCTTGCTCTTTCGCTAGTTCAACAGACGCTTTTAGCAAGTGGTATTGAATCGCTTCAAAAGTACGATGAGTCAGGCCGTTTGCGCTGCCATCAGAGTACTTAACGCCATTCTTCGCTAGGTAGTATGCGTAGTTAATTACACCTACACCTAGAGTACGACGGTTCATTGTCGACTTACGTGCGGCTGGAAGCGGGTAGTCTTGGTAATCAAGAAGTGCATCTAGAGCACGAACTACTAGCTCAGAAAGCTCAGCTAAGTCGTCTAGTTCGTTGATTGCACCTAGGTTAAACGCAGACAGCGTACATAGTGCAATCTCGCCTTCATCATCTTCTACGTTAGAAAGTGGCTTAGTAGGAAGCGCGATTTCTAGACATAGGTTCGATTGACGAACAGGCGCTACTTCAGAATCAAACGGGCTGTGTGTATTACAGTGGTCAACGTTCTGAATGTAGATACGACCAGTAGAAGCACGTTCTTGCATTAGCAGAGAGAATAGCTCAACCGCTTTAACAGTTTCACGCTTCACTGAAGGATCGTTTTCGTACTTAACGTAAAGCTCTTCGAAACGGTCTTGGTTTTCGAAGAATGCATCGTAAAGACCAGGTACGTCAGAAGGAGAGAACAGGCTGATATTGCCACCCTGAACTAGGCGAGAGTACATAAGCTTGTTCAGCTGTACGCCGTAATCCATGTGACGAACACGGTTCTCTTCTACACCACGGTTATTTTTCAGTACTAATAGAGACTGAACTTCACCGTGCCATAGTGGATAGAATACTGTTGCTGCGCCACCACGAACACCACCTTGAGAACAACATTTTACTGCTGTTTGGAAGTATTTGTAGAAAGGGATACAGCCAGTGTGGAACGCTTCACCATTACGGATTTCAGAACCAAGCGCACGGATACGACCTGCGTTGATACCAATACCAGCACGTTGAGATACGTAACGAACAATTGAGCTTGCGGTTGCGTTGATAGAATCTAAGCTGTCACCACACTCAATCAGAACACAAGAACTGAATTGACGAGTAGGCGTACGTACACCAGACATAATCGGTGTAGGTAGAGAAATCTTAAACGTAGACGATGCGTCGTAAAAACGTTTGATGTAGTCAAGACGAGTCGATTTCGAGTATTTAGCGAATAGACAAGCAGCAACTAAAATGTAAAGGAACTGAGCACTCTCGTAGATTTCTTTTGTTACACGGTTTTGCACGAAGTATTTACCTTCAAGCTGCTTAACCGCTGCGTAAGAAAAGTCTAAGTCACGTTTGTGGTCGATATACGCGTCAAGCTCTTCAAACTCAGCTTTCGTGTAGTCTTCCATAAGGTGGCTATCGTATTTACCCATATCAACCAGTTTTGCAACGTGGTCATATAGTGCAGGTGGCTCATATTCGCCGTACGCTTTTTTACGTAGGTGGAATACTGCCAGGCGTGCTGCTAGATATTGGTAATCAGGAGTCTCTTCAGAGATCAAATCCGCCGCTGACTTAATGATAGTTTCATGGATGTCAGTTGTGGTGATTCCATCGTAAAACTGGATATGAGCTTTCAGTTCTACCTGTGATACAGATACATTATGCAAGCCTTCAGCTGCCCATGTGATCACGCGATGAAGTTTCTCTAAATCAATCGCTTCTTTACGACCGTTACGCTTAGTAACAGTAAGTTGTTGGTTCATTCTGCTTTATTTCCCTAACAAATCTGATTAAAGCCGTTTTTTTGTGTATTTCTGTGTAATTTTTGTAAATTACATGTCGGCTTTGTGATCTTGCTCTCCCCATATATTTTAGCTTAAACACTACATATAGGGGGTATTTGCTTGTTGCGTTACAAGATAGTGCTATCGATGATAATTTTCAAGGTACATAAATGGGATGGCTTGTGGATAACTGCAAATTTGAAAAAAAACAGTTAGTACTTACTAACTGATGGGGTTAGCTCAGACTTGATTGTATAAAAATAGCGTTTTACTGCTGGTTTAATTTTGGGGTGTTCTAAAAAAAAATCTCTTGATCTTTAGCTAAAAAAGGCAATGGATTTTAGCTGGCTAAATTTAAATCAGAGGTGGTCAAAATGGAATCGAGAGCACGAAAAACAGACTGAAAAAGGTCGCAAATTTATGGTAATTGCAACCTTTTTTAGGTGTTATAAATGATTTGTTTTGCTGGAGCTTCTAGATGAAGTTTTGCGTGTGTACGACGYAGTTAACATCTACGTTACTTCCAAGGCGGTAGGTATCAGTCAGCGGGTTATAATGTAAGCCAGTAATCCCTAGTTCTTGCAGTGGGGTTTGGTCAATCATTTTGATTAATTCAGCTGGGCGAATGAACTTCTCGTGCTCATGCGTTCCTTCTGGAACAATCTTTAGTAACTTCTCAGCGCCGACAATAGCGAATAAGTAAGATTTGAAATTACGGTTCAAGGTAGAGAAGAATACATGGCCACCCGGTTTTACTAATTTTGAACACGCTGTAATCACAGATTGTGGGTCAGGAACATGTTCCAACATCTCCATGCAGGTCACCACATCGTAAGTTTGCGGGTTTTGCTCTGCGTGGTCTTCTATGGTGCTTTGAATGTAATTTAGCTTAGCACCAGTTTCTAATGCGTGTAGACGAGCGACTTCTAGCGGCTCTTTACCCATATCTAGCCCTGTTACGACTGCACCTTCAACCGCCATGCTTTCAGCCAATATACCGCCGCCACAACCCACATCTAAAACCGTCTTACCAAATAAGCCATCAGCTTTCTCTAACACGTAATTTAAGCGAAGCGGGTTGATTTGGTGAAGAGGCTTAAATTCGCCTTCGAGGTCCCACCAGCGTGACGCCATATCTTCGAATTTTTTAATTTCTGCTGGGTCAACGTTTTGCGTTTTGGTCATAATCGGCATTTCCAAGTTTAATAATGCATCCATGAAGTTGTAGGCATTATAACTTGGCTTTTCTTGCTGACCAGAAGTTCTACAAATTTGCTATTTTGTTGACTGTAAAATAGCCAAGTATCAGCAAGATATGTAGGTAGCGTGCAATTTCTCGTCAATTGAATAGCAACAAGGGTCACAAGATGGTAAAAGGAGAGGGAAAGTGATGCCTCCGTAGGTAAATTTGTGTTATATTTTTCGGTCTTATACGTATTCAAAAATACGATCTGACTATAGAGGGAAAATGGCTCTATGAGCGATCTAGCGAAAGAGATCACGCCCGTAAACATTGAAGATGAGCTAAGAGGTTCATACCTAGACTACGCGATGTCCGTCATCGTTGGTCGTGCTCTTCCAGATGTGCGTGATGGCCTAAAACCAGTACACCGCCGCGTTTTATTCGCGATGAATGTACTAGGTAATGATTGGAACAAAGCATATAAAAAGTCTGCTCGTGTAGTAGGCGATGTAATCGGTAAATATCACCCTCACGGTGATAGCGCTGTATACGACACTATCGTACGTATGGCTCAACCGTTCTCGCTACGCTACATGCTAGTTGATGGCCAAGGTAACTTTGGTTCTATCGATGGCGACTCAGCAGCGGCAATGCGTTATACGGAAGTCCGTATGGCGAAAATTGCACACGAGCTTTTGGCTGACCTTGATAAAGAAACTGTGGATTACGTACCTAACTATGATGGTACGGAGCAAATTCCAGCAGTTCTACCAACAAAAATTCCTAACCTATTGGTTAACGGTGCCTCTGGTATCGCAGTAGGTATGGCTACCAACATCCCACCTCATAACCTAGGTGAAGTTGTTGATGGCTGTTTAGCATTTATCAATAATGAAGACATTACTATTGATGAGCTAATGGACTATATCCCTGGTCCTGACTTCCCGACAGCAGCACTTATCAGTGGTCGTAAAGGCATTATCGATGCTTATAAGACTGGCCGCGGTAAAGTTTACATGCGTTCAAAAGCGGATATCGAAGTAGAGAAGARTGGTAAAGAAACCATTATCGTTACTGAGATCCCTTACCAAGTAAACAAAGCTCGCCTGATCGAGAAAATTGCTGAACTGGTAAAAGATAAGAAAGTTGAAGGCATCAGTGCACTGCGTGACGAATCTGATAAAGATGGTATGCGTATTGTTATTGAATGTAAGCGTGACGCAGTAGGTGAAGTTGTACTAAACAACCTTTACTCTCAGACTCAGCTACAAACAACTTTCGGCATCAACATGGTTGCGTTGAACAACGGTCAACCACAGTTGTTCAACATTAAAGACATGCTTAAGTGCTTCGTAGACCACCGTCGCGAAGTTGTGACTCGTCGTACTATCTTCGAACTGAAGAAAGCGCGCGATCGTGCACACATCCTTGAAGCATTGTCTCTAGCACTAGCAAACATTGATGAAATCATTGAACTGATCAAGAGCGCACCAACACCAGCAGAAGCTAAAGTTGGTTTAGTGTCTCGTGGTTGGGATCTTGGTAACGTTGCTTCAATGCTTGAGCGTGCTGGTACTGATGCGGCTCGCCCTGATTGGTTAGAAGACCAATACGGTATCCGCGATGGCCAATACTTCCTAACGGAAACACAAGCACAAGCTATTCTAGAACTTCGTCTTCACCGCCTAACAGGCCTTGAGCACGAGAAGATCCTAGATGAGTACAAAGCACTTCTAGAAGAAATCGCTGAGCTAATGCATATTCTTGCAAGCACTGAGCGTTTGATGGAAGTTATCCGTGAAGAACTTGAAGCGGTACGTGAAATCTATGGCGACGAGCGTCGTACAGAAATCACAGCAGCGGTTCATGATATCGACATGGAAGAGCTGATTGCTCAAGAAGACGTTGTAGTAACGCTTTCTAACGCAGGTTACGTTAAGTACCAAATCCTAAGCGACTACGAAGCTCAGCGTCGTGGTGGTAAAGGTAAGAGTGCAACTAAGATGAAAGATGAGGATTACATTGAGCGTCTGCTTGTTGCTAATACTCACGATAACATCCTATGTTTCTCTACGCGTGGTAAGACATACCGTCTGAAAGTTTATCAACTACCGCAAGCGAGCCGTACAGCTCGTGGTAAGCCGATCGTTAACATTCTTCCTCTAGAAGAAGGTGAGCGTATTACGGCTATCCTGCCTGTTTCTGAATTCTCTAATGAGAAGTTCATCTTCATGGCAACGGGTGACGGTACAGTTAAGAAGACATCACTGGATCAATTCGCAAACGTACGAGCTAACGGCCTAATTGCAGTTAACCTACGTGATGATGATTCATTGATTGGCGTTGATATTACTGATGGTAATAGTGACATCATGCTGTTCTCGAAGTCGGGCAAAGTTGTTCGCTTCAACGAGGACAAAGTACGCCCAATGGGCCGTACAGCAGCAGGTGTTCGCGGTATGAAGCTTCCAGAAGATGATCAAGTGGTTTCACTGATTGTTCCTTCTAATGAAGGCGATATCTTAACTGTTACTCAAAACGGTTACGGTAAGCGTACAGAACTAGCTGAATACCCAACGAAAGGCCGTGCAACGCAAGGTGTTGTATCAATCAAAGTCTCCGATCGTAATGGCCCAGTTGTTGGTGCTGTTCAAGTTGAAGAAGGCGATGAAATGATGATGATCACCGATGCAGGTACGTTAGTGCGTACTCGCGTAGCGGAAGTAAGCCAAGTTGGCCGTAATACGCAAGGTGTAACTCTAATCCGTACTGCTGAAGACGAGAATGTTGTAGGTCTACAACGTATCGATGAAGTAGAAGAAGCTGAAATCCTTGATGAGGAAACTCAAGAAGGTGAACAGGTTCAAGCGGAAGGTTCAGACGCTCTTGCAGCTGAAACGCCAAATGAAGATGAAGCTGACTCAGAATAATTTCTGACTTAGATTCTGAAAAACCGAGCCTAACCGCTCGGTTTTTTTATACCTGAAATTTGATCATGATTATGAGTCTGTTGATTAAACCCCGACTGAAGTTGTTTCCTTGGTATAACTATTTAAGTGAAATTTAATGGGGTAGGTAAATGCAAATTTGGTTGTGGATAGCATTAACAGGAATGAGCGCCTTTGCACTATGCATTGTGTATTCGGCAACAAAGAAGACGAAGCAAAAGAGTCGTAACTTACTTTTTACTGTAGGTGTAATACTAAGCAGTATATTGATATGGACAGTAGTTAAGCCTGATATGCCGAATAAAGAGTCCTCTATAGTCGCTGGCCCACAATCTTCACAAGATTATGTAGAGACACTTCAGGAAAGTTTGAGAAATAACCCAAACCAAAGTGAAGTGTGGTTTAACATCGGGAATGTATATCTAGCAAAAGGGGAGTTTGAATCTGCTCTGACCAGTTTCGATTATGCTATTCGACTAAGCCCGCAAGCGACCCCAAACCAACTGACAGCTAAAGCAACCGCATTGTATTACGTGCGATCCCAACATATGGATAAAGAAGTCACGCAATTGCTAGACAAATCTTTAGCCCTTGATGAGTTCAATGAAGCTGCCTTGATGCTCATTGCTTCAGACCATTTCATTAGCTTTCGATATCAGGAAGCCATAGCTACTTGGACTAAAATTCTTGATTCAAATAGGCAGGAAATCGATAGAGTAAAATTGATTAACTCCATTAACCATGCCAAATCAATGCTCCCGTAACCACTGAATTCGTTGCTGATGATATGTAGATAACAAATTTATTAATTATACCATCGTTTATACGATTTAAATTTTGAGTACAATGGTAGTATAAAGGTCATAGAACAAAACTGTGACTGTTTAATATTCCTTAGTATTCCAAAGAAATTTCATTTAAGTGGTGAGTATGGGTCGGATAACAGAGCAAGAGCGCCAAAGAAAATTTCAAGAATTGGATGCACATGTCTGGGAAGTTTTTAAAGAAGGTGGTTGGTATGGTTTAACATATCAACGTCTTTCAGAAGTCTCTGGTTATAGAAAAAGTACGATACAAGGTTACTTCCCTTCAAATGCCGAATTCATCGATAGTATTGTTGGGAAAGCGTTCCCGGAAATGCTGCCATTCCTAGACCTTACTTCCGTAGAAACTTTTCTGGAAACCTGGACTCTAGAGTGCTTAAAACCTGCGATAAGGCACTATACCGCTCTTATCATGCTGGATGCGACGGTAGGGCTAAATGGTAGCTTTGCCAAGCAAGCCATCAACAATGTAGTGGAATTCCTGTCGGGCAGCTTCGGTTTGAGCCGTTCTGAAGCGCTTCACACGTTTAAATATATGATGGGTCATTCGATTATGGTTCAGGCTGGGCTTGAAACAGATGTAGATCCATTTTTTGGTAGAAATACTAATGCTCAATCATAAATGACAGTACATATAAAATCAGCCAACTACATTTCGTAGTTGGCTGATTTTTTAAGCATCGAATACGATAGCCAGTTAACAGAATAGCTTAATACAACAGATTACTCGTGGCCGCTTCTATTAATAGTTGTAATCTGATTCACGCTTCTCTGCTTGCTTGTCCCACTCTGGTGCAACAGTTTCTAAGAAGTGTTTCTTATCTGAATTCATCTTCTCCATATCCATTCCAAGCGCTTGCTGTGCTTTAACTTTGGTTGAGATATCTGGGATCTGAATCGGTTCAGTAATTCCTTTTTTCGCTAACAAACGTATGATTTTAGTTCGCGCATCAGCAGCACGGTCTACAGCAGTACCTAGTACTTCAAGTGCTACCTCAGGAGCATGCATATGAACGCCGTGAGAAGCAATTGCGTAGTCCCAACGCCATTGAGCGTGACGAATATCCAGTAGGATTGGCTCCATCTCTTGTTTAGTCGCACCTGCTTCCCACGCTGCTCCGGCCTCAAAGTGAGCGGCAACGATTTGTTTCTCCGCTGTCAGTTTCATGTTTAGTACTTGAGCTTTACGGCTTGAAACAATCTCACGCATAGTTTCTTTAGACTGGGTATGGCAGTTCGCACAGGTGTCTTCGAAACGGTCGAATGGGTTTCCTACTTTATGATCAGTGAAAACCGTCCCATCTTCTTTAGTTACTTTAGGCATATGGCAATCAACACAAGCGACTTTATTCTTACCATGTATACCTTCACGCCATGTTTCGTAGCCCGGATGTTGTGCTTTTAGCATTGGTGCTTTTGAGACTTTGTGCGTCCAKTCTTTAAAGCCGATCTCATCGAAGTACTCTTCCATTTGTTCAACTTTAGTACCGTTGTCCCATGGGAATTTGACACCCTTGGTAGGGCCTGTGAAATAATATTCGACATGACACTGGGCACAAACGGAAGCTTGTTGATCTAAGCGACTTTGGTTGTCAAAATTCTTACCGATAGTATCAAAAGCTCTTTCTACATAAGGGCGAGTTATTTTTAAAGCCGGCTCACCATTTTTGAAGTTTTCACTTTTAGTATCGTGGCAGTCAGAACATCCGATAGGGTTAGAAATTTCAGCTCCTAAACGTGCCCACTTCCCTTCAAAATACCCATCTTCTCCTCGCTCTTCAATTACWCGAGCGACATCTGGGCTTTTACAGCTCCAACAAGCCATTGGCATCGGGCCTGAAGTTGCATCAGTAGGGGCACCAGTACGTAATGTTTGTCTTACATCATCTAACGCGTAAAAGTGACCACGTGCTTTATTATAATCTTTCGCAAAGCCATAACCCGCCCACATGATGACCATGTTCGGGTCTTCAGCTAGTGCATCTTCTAGTGCTTCACTTTCGGAAGTCTGCTTCCAAGTTTGAAATTGGTCGGGATGGTTTTTCTCGAACTGATCATTTCGAGGATCACCGATGGTTTGTTCTCCAGTTGCAGCAAAACTAGCGACGCTAAACGAAGCGCAAGCAATTAATAGTGCGGCAATTGAATGTTGTCTCCAATGCTTTTTCACAGTGGTATCTCCAATATACTGATTTTTATACCAAGCGTTGTGAGGTTGCTATATCGAACAAGAATTGGAGAGTTCCCGTTTATATTAATTCATAAAATATAATAT
>NZ_JAKJSW010000120.1:0-13453 GCF_050337375.1 Vibrio makurazakiensis
GGCCAGTCAGAAACGTCAATGCAAGCTGGACAACAGAAGGGGCTAGAAGCAATGCAAGCCTTGGAGCGTATTACGGAAAAAGCGGATGAGGCGAACCATCAAACTGAAGTGATATTCTCTTCAATTCGTGAACTTGCAACGACCAGTCAGTCTATGGCCGATAGCATGATCCAAATATCGACGTCGATGAAAGAGTTGGAAGACAACAATGAGATGATAAGAGAAACAAGCCAAGTGGTCGACCAACGTTCAACTAAGCTAAATAGTGACTGCCAACGCTTTACGCTTTAACAGGTCAAGGCGTACCAAATAAACAAAGAGCACCCTCAGTAGGTGCTCTTTGTGGTTTTACTGTTTGTTCTCAATCAGGAAACTAGAACATGGCGAATAGAGTTAAGTTACCTACACCGTAAAGATCATTCGTATCTTCTTCAAAATCAGCAGTTTTCGCGGCAGCGGTAAAAGATGCACCAAAATTATTGATATACCAAACAGCACCTATCGTGGCAGTAGCTTGAGTATTATTGACTGTTACTGGGTAAACTTCTTCTGGTAAAGGCCCATCAATGGTTACATCGTTAAAGCGGTAACGGCCTTCAATGCCAGCAAAGATATGTGCGCCGGTTGAACCTTGCATAATAAACCCGGGGTTGAAGGAGTTTTCTATCGTCATACGAGATGCCCCAACACTGGCATCCAATCCTGTTCCCCAGCGCCACATCATTCCAGTTGCCACCTCTGTGCGGTAGTTACCAATCATGACGCGAGAGACGTTTTTAAGTTCATGCTCTAAGCCGCCGAACGAGCGTAAACGTAATAGCGCATTGTGGGTTTCGAAATCGAAGTTGTATAAGATTTTATCTTGAACTTGATAGTCCCAGCCTAAAGGCTCCGTTGATTTAGTAATACTGTGTACGAAGTTTTGAGCTGAGTCGGCTAAAGAGCCGGGGCCTGTCGAACCGAAAAATAACCCGTACTTATCGACTCTATGCCCAGAGATGTTAGCAAAGTCGAATTGACCATATAGCACGCCCGCATAAGGCCTTGCATTTTCTTCTGGTACTGCTGATTCAATATTTTCAGGGGTATAAATGGTTTGCCCTAATGTAAAGCCCCACTTATGACTGGCGCCCCCTTGAAACGTACCAAATGAGCTTGAAATAGGAGCCATAAAAGCTGGTGGCGCAATTTCATCTGAATAATACGAGAGAAAAAGACCGTTAGTGTAATCTTGGTCGACCCCAAATAGGCCGTCGTTATCAAGAGAAAACGTCACAGTCCCTGAATTCGCTTGAGCAGCGAAAAGAGATGAGATAGCGAGTAGTGCGATTTTTTTAATAGTCATTTTATGGTCATAGATACAACGAGTATGCGTTCTGCTTCTATCGTACCTGAGATATAAAAAAAGCCCACTCATAAGAGTGGGCTTTTGTTCAAAGTTTTTAATCTTAAAAGTTAAAGATTATAGAGACTCTGTAAATGTACGTGCGATTACGTCAGCTTGTTGCTCTGTAGTTAGAGAGTTAAAGCGAACAGCGTAGCCCGATACACGGATAGTTAGCTGAGGGTATTTCTCTGGGTGCTTAACTGCGTCTTCTAGAGTGTCACGGTTAAGAACGTTCACGTTAAGGTGTTGACCACCTTCAATGCCAGCTTCGTGGTGGAAGTAACCATCCATCAGGCCTGCAAGGTTAGAACGTTGGCTATCTTCTTCTTTACCTAGTGCGTTTGGCACGATAGAGAATGTATAAGAAATACCATCTTGAGCATCAGCAAACGGTAGTTTACCTACAGACGTTAGTGACGCTACCGCACCTTTCTCATCGCGACCGTGCATTGGGTTAGCACCAGGAGCGAAAGGAGCACCAGCACGACGACCGTCTGGAGTGTTACCTGTTTTCTTACCGTATACAACGTTAGACGTGATAGTAAGAACTGACTGTGTAGGGATAGAGTCACGGTAAGTCTTAAGCTTACGGATCTTGTTCATGAATGTAGAAACAAGTTCACAAGCAATATCATCTACACGAGAGTCGTTGTTACCGTATTTAGGGTAATCGCCTTCGATTTCAAAATCAGTTGCAATGCCGTCTTCGTCACGAACTGGTTTAACAGTTGCGTACTTGATTGCAGATAGAGAGTCAGCTGCAACAGAAAGACCAGCGATGCCACATGCCATAGTACGACGAACGTCACGGTCATGAAGAGCCATTAGAGACGCTTCGTAGCTGTACTTATCGTGCATGAAGTGGATGCTGTTTAGCGCAGTCACGTATTGCTTAGCTAGCCAATCCATGAATGTGTCTAGGCGACCCATCACGTCATCGTAGTTAAGAACTTCGTCTGTGATCTTATCGCCAACTGGGCCAACTTGCATCTTAAGCTTTTCATCAACGCCGCCGTTGATTGCGTAAAGCATTGTTTTTGCAAGGTTAGCACGAGCACCAAAGAACTGCATTTGCTTACCAACGATCATTGGAGATACACAACAAGCGATTGCGTAGTCATCAGAACCAAGGTCAGGACGCATTAGGTCATCATTTTCGTACTGGATAGAAGACGTATCGATAGATACCTTCGCACAGAAACGTTTGAAGCCGTTAGGCAGTTGCTCAGACCAAAGAACAGTGATGTTTGGCTCTGGAGATGGACCCATAGTGTATAGAGAGTTAAGGAAACGGAAGTTCGAACGCGTTACTAGCGTACGACCGTCAATACCCATACCACCCATAGATTCCGTTGCCCAGATTGGGTCACCAGAGAATAGCTCATCGTATTCTGGAGTACGTAGGAAACGAACCATACGTAGCTTCATTACGAAGTGGTCGATCATCTCTTGAGCGTCAACTTCGGTAATTTTACCAGCAGCAATATCACGCTCGATGAAGATATCTAGGAAAGTCGAAGTACGACCTAGAGACATTGCAGCACCGTTTTGAGACTTAACAGCCGCTAGGTAAGCGAAGTAAGTCCACTGGATAGCTTCTTGAGCAGTTTGAGCTGGCTCAGAGATATCGTAACCGTATTTAGCTGCCATTTGCTTGATTTGACCTAGAGCACGATGTTGCTCTGAAATCTCTTCACGCAGTTGCATTGTTGCAGAAAGATCTTCGCCGTTTTCGAAACGTTCTTGAAGAGAAGCAAATTGAGCTTGCTTGTCTTTCATTAGGAAGTCGATACCGTATAGAGCAACACGACGGTAGTCACCGATAATACGACCACGGCCGTATGCATCAGGAAGACCAGTCAGAACACCAGACTTACGACATTTTAGAATGTCAGGTGTGTAGATATCGAAAACACCAGCGTTATGCGTTTTACGGTATTCTGAATAGATTTTTGAAACCATTGGGTCAAGAGTTTCACCGTATGCTTTACAAGAACCTTCAACCATACGCACACCACCGTTAGGGATGATTGCACGCTTAAGTGGTTTTTCAGTTTGTAGACCAACGATTGTTTCAAGGTCTTTTTCGATGTAGCCCGCATCATGAGAAGTGATGGTAGAGATAACAGAAGTATCGAAATCTACAGGTGCTTTAGTTGCGTTTTCCTGTTTGATACCTTCCATTACCGAAGCCCAAAGCTTGTTAGTTGCTTCAGTACCTTCAGAAACTAGGAAAGATTCGTCGCCTTCATACGGCGCGTAGTTCTTTTGGATGAAATCACGAACGTTTACTTCGCTTTGCCACTCACCTGCAGCAAAACCTTCCCAAGCTTTAGCAAATTGCTCTGCCATGACATACCTACCTTTTTAGTAGAAAAAATACGTACTTTAACACTGTTGAGCCAGCGCCCCTGAAAGGGTAGTACACTCTTATTAATAACAATATGTATTACCACATAGGTTCATATGATTATATATTTTGTCATTACTTTTTAAATGGTGTCTCACTTCGATGTATTCTAGATTACGCTAAAATTTTTTGTAAACCTTAAACTAAATCAATAAATGATAAAAAAAGTTGAGAATCTTTTAAAAAAATTGGGTGATGGAGTACATCACCCAAACTATATTTGAATTTTACTACTTTATAGGTAGTAATTTCTATTAAAAAGTCAGGTTATAACCAAGACTTAAGACCATATTGACTTTCAAGCATACCAACAGCAAGCATAGCAACTAAACAAACTACGAATACGCCAACTGGAATGACAATCTTGTCGATGAAAGATAAGCGTGAAGCTCGGCTCTTATCACCTATCAGACCGTTGTTGTCTAAGAACATAGTCAGTGCCCAAGCAAGTACAGGGTTCGCTACTAAAGAAGCGAAGATACAAATACCAGCTGCCTGTGAATCTTTCGTGTCCTTAACCATCTGCATACCCGCTTCAAGTAAAGGAAGGAATACACCAACTAGTAACGCAACGCGCATTACTGGTGGCCAAACTGCGACATCCATAGGGAAGCCAAGAATGGCAACAATAATACAAAGTGAGCCAAGTAAAATGGCACCTGCTGGAATAGGACGTTTTGCGATAGCAGCTGGGATCATGTAAGTCCCCCAAGATGATGTGATGTTACCACCACCTACTGCAGTACCGACCATCTGACGGAATGAACACATAGTCATAGTGTCATCTACATCCATCAATACTTTTTCCGAACGT
Organism: Vibrio makurazakiensis; assembly: GCF_050337375.1. NCBI lineage: Bacteria > Pseudomonadati > Pseudomonadota > Gammaproteobacteria > Vibrionales > Vibrionaceae > Vibrio > Vibrio makurazakiensis. The sequence continues at coordinate 4,612 of NZ_JAKJSW010000120.1, forward strand.
TTCGGGTAGTTCAGTTCTTGGAAAATACGGTGACCAAGGAAATCAGGAGACCACATAGCAACAGCTAGGATTGCAAATGGTAGTGATGCAATAAAGTGCTCAAGATTAGGAAGACCAAGCATCCAACCTTCCGTTGTAGAGCCCCACCAGTAAACAGGGTTTAAGTTCGGAAGTCCCATTTCAGTTTCAAACGTCAAGTTGAAACCAGCACCTAGTGCTAGAGCAACAATCAAACCAGTGAAAGCACAAACAGGGATCGCTAACCAACGCTTGTTGAATTTAGCTAATAGAGCGTAAATAACAATGTTGATACCAAGCACGACTAAACCAATGTAACCAAGGCTACCTGCTTCAGCGCCCGCCGGTTGTAAGCTTGTTGCCCAGGCTTGGATTGAACCAATTTGGCTCATGGCTCCAGTAAAGCCTAGGAAAATAAGCAAGCCACCTGCTGTACCTTCTGAGGTGAGGTTAACTAACTTAGAGCCACCTTTAAAGTAGCTCAGTAACAAGCCGAAAACACCAAGTAGAATCGCCAATGCAAGAGGGTGAGCACCAGCTAGAGCGATGGTACCGATAAGAGGAATCATTGGGCCGTGGTTACCGGCAAGGTTTGCTTTAGGGTTAAAGAAGCCAGAAGCAAGGATGCAGAATAGTAGTGCAGGGATAAGCATTTCTACACGAGCTACTTCAATAGCAAACTCTTTACCAAGGTTTACGTGGTCCCAAGCTTGAGTTAAGCCATCAGCCCAAGACATCATTACCGCAGAGTACATTGCAATAATGCCAATAGTACCGGCAAGTGCAGGAACGAGATCTTCAAGTTCAAAGCGGAAATCACGACCTGGAAGGTTTAGGCCAAAACGACGAGGCTTCATGATTTGAAGTTCGTGATCAAGATAATCTGAGCGGCTCTCAAATTCAGAAGCAGGGCGGTGAAGCTCTTTATAGCTTTTCTCTTCTACTTCAGAGTGTGTATTGTTGACAACGTCTGACATAGATTCCTCATATTATTTGTTGTAATTCTAAAATTGAATTCTATAAATCCGCATCCTGCGGTAATTCCTTTATCTAGCTTGTTGTATGAGCACTGTTGCGATGCTTTAGGCAGTCATACTCGCCAAACTTAAAGAATATCTGGCATTTATAACTGCCTTATATTTGACTTGGAGTCTAACAAGCCTACCCTTTAGGGTGATTGATCTTGATCACTTTATGAGTGTATGTGAAAGAAAGCTACAATATCTTGTTAAAACTAATGGTGAAAATGAATAATTGTGTAATCTGCTTTCAATTTAATCATAAATTTAGAAGCTTTGTGCTCTTAACCTAGGTGTTGAGGAACTTGAGTGCTTAGCGTTTATAGAGAGCCACCCAAGGTATGGCTATATTTCGGTGTTCACCACTTGATCCTTATAAATAGAGATTATTGAGATATTGTTTTCATATCTATCTTAAGCATAAGTAAAGGGTGCATATTTGAGATAATGTAAAATATTAAGTAAATGTTAAATCCCGCTCACATTTCATAAAGTYCACATATTGCGCCTGTTTATAAATTCTATTCAGTTAAATGAGAGGAAAACGCTGTCTATTGCATAATCAATCAGAGTGAATTGCTATTTATTCTCTATTCTCAAGGTTAATAATTTGTTGCATGTTGATTGTCGTGGTGCTAATTTGTATCGCATGAAAAGGTCGGAGTACCTTGCAGTCATACAAACTTGGGAGAAAAAGCGCATGAAAGATGTACCAGCGCTCGATATAAAAGATTTGCATAAGACGTTTGGTCAAAATGAAGTGTTAAAAGGGATTTCACTTTCTGCGCACAAAGGGGATGTGGTATCTATCATTGGCTCTTCTGGCTCTGGTAAAAGTACTTTCCTTAGATGTATCAATCTTTTAGAAACTCCAACTGCCGGCGAAATTTGGGTTAATGGTGAATTAATTCAAATGAAAAATAACCGCCAAGGTGTTTCTGTTCCCGCCAATGAAAAACAAGTTCAACGCATTCGTTCGCGCTTAGCTATGGTGTTCCAGGGTTTTAACCTGTGGTCACACATGACGGTATTGGAAAACGTTATTGAAGCGCCAATCCATGTTTTAGGCGTGCCAAAAGCACAAGCTATCGAAAATGCTGAATTGCTTCTTAAAAAAGTCGGCTTATATGAGCGTAAAGACTATTACCCAGGTCACCTATCTGGCGGTCAACAGCAGCGTGCTGCTATTGCCCGCGCGTTAGCCGTTGATCCAGAAGTAATGCTATTCGATGAGCCTACCTCAGCACTTGACCCAGAGTTAGTTGGGGAAGTACTAGGTGTAATGCGCGATTTGGCAGAAGAAGGCCGAACGATGCTAGTAGTAACTCATGAAATGTCATTCGCGAGAGATGTTTCAAACCATGTGATGTTCTTGCATCAAGGTTTAGTGGAAGAGCAGGGCGATCCTGCAAAACTCTTTACTAACCCTGAGTCAGAGCGACTTCAACAATTTGTCTCTTCGATTTACTAATATTTTGCGATACCTAAATGCTAGTGGGAATTTAATTAACACTGGTGTTTAGAAATACATAGAAACACAACATTATTAAATAACTAAAAACTCGATCACGGGAGTATGGATATGAAAAAGTGGTTATTAGTGGCAGCGCTTGCTGCAACAGCTGCAACTGGCGTTGCTCAAGCAAAGGATTGGAAAACAGTTCGCTTTGGTATTGAAGGTGCTTACCCTCCATTTAGCTGGACAGAAGCTGATGGTTCTCTACAAGGTTTCGATGTAGATATGGCTAACGCTCTTTGTACTGAAATGCAGGTAAAGTGTAAGATCGTTGCTCAAGATTGGGACGGTATTATTCCTTCTCTACTTGCTCGTAAATACGATGCAATCATTGCTGCTATGTCTATCACTGAAGAGCGTAAGAAGAAAATCGACTTCACTGGTAAATACGCACTTATTCCAAACAAATTTATTGCGAAAAAAGGCGCGGGTCTGAACTTTGATGACCTTAGCGGTCAAAAAATTGCGGTACAACGTGCAACTACTCACGATAAGTACCTAACAGATAACTACGGTGACAAAGTAGATATCGTTCGTTACGGTTCTTTCGACGAAGCTTACCTAGATCTTGCAAACGGTCGTGTTGCAGCAGTTCTTGGTKATGCATCAGCTCTAGAAGAAGGTGTTCTAAACAAAGCTGGTGGTGAAGCATACGAATTCGTAGGCCCATCACTAACAGATCCTAAATGGTTCGGTGAAGGCTTTGGTATCGCATTACGTAAGCAAGATAAAGATCTTACTAAAAAGCTAGATGCGGCAATCCTTTCACTACGTGAGAAAGGTATCTACCAAGATATCGCGGCTAAATACTTCAACTACGATGTATACGGTCAATAATATCTAGTATTAGATATCAGGGAGAGGTCAAAAGCCTCTCTCTAATCCTATCTCTACCAACTTTTTCGCTGTTCTGTTGGAATTCATTATGTTTGATTTACAAGGGTATGAAGCTTCTATAATTAAGGGAGCTGTGCTTACTATCGAAGTTGCACTTCTATCGCTAATTTTAGCCATGGTTCTTGGCATGCTAGGTGCACTGGCAAAGCTAGCGCCTTATCGTTGGGCTCGAGCAATAGCAACACTTTACACGACGGTTATTCGAGGTATTCCAGACCTTGTATTAATGATGTTGATTTTCTTTGGCGGCCAAATTCTTCTTAATAACAGTTTATATTCCGTCAATGAATGGTTGAATGAGTGGTTCACTTCTAGTGACCCTAACCACGAGTGGACGTCATACCTTCCTGACTATATTGATGTCAGCCCATTTGTTGCAGGTGTGCTAACCATCGGCTTTATATTCGGCGCTTATATGGCTGAAACTTTCCGCGGTGCCATCATGGCCGTAGACAGTGGCGAAATGGAAGCAGCTAAAGCGTATGGAATGAACCCTATTTTGGCATTCCGCCGTATTCTTCTACCACAGATGATTCGTCATGCTTTACCGGGTTTTGGTAATAACTGGTTGGTACTACTGAAAACGACGGCTTTGGTTTCAATTATCGGTCTTGAAGATATGGTTCGAGTAAGCTCATTAGCAGCAGGCTCAACAAAAATGCCGTTTACTTTTTATATGACGGTCGCAATTATCTTCTTGCTATTCACTAGCATTTCAACTGGCGCATTGAAGCTGGTTGAACGTAAATTCAGCATTCACGCGAGGTAGGTATGGATTTTTCATTGATTATTGAAAGTCTCCCTATCTATTTAGATGGGTTGTGGACAACAACTTGGTTAGTTGCTTTAGCGTTGATTATCGGTTTGACCGTTGCAATACCAATGGCTGTTGCACGTAATAGTAAAAACTATTTGATAAGTGGCTTTGCTTGGTCATTCATTTACTTTTTCCGTGGAACACCACTGCTAATTCAGCTTTACCTTATCTACTACGGCATGGACCAGTTCTTCCCAGTAAAAGATACGCTATGGGAAAACGCATGGTTTTGTGCATTAGTTGCTTTTGTATTGAACACGGCAGCGTATACCGCGGAAATTATTCGTGGTGCGATTAATGGTTTACCACAAGGTGAAGTTGAGGCAGCAAAAGCTTATGGTATGAGCCAAGCGAAAGCATATCGTCGAATCATTCTACCTAGTGCATTAAGACGCGCACTACCAGCGTACAGTAATGAAGTTATCTTCATGTTACATGGCTCTGCAGTTGCAGGTATTGTAACCATCATGGACCTAACGGGTGCAGCTCGTTTAGTTAACTCGCGTTATTATGCGCCGTTTGAATCATTTTTGACTGCTGGTTTGTTCTATATGGGGCTAACGTTCATCATCATTGCGGTATTCAAATACGCAGAGAAACGTTTCTTGGGTTACCTAAGGCCATTAAGCTAAGGTTTCGATACTCAGAAAATTAAAAAGGCTTCCATTAGGGAAGCCTTTTTTATGTCAGGAATACGGAGTCTTGGGTAGTTAAGAGAACGTTGACCAGATTGGAGCATGGTCAGACGGCTTTTCAATACCGCGAAGTTCGTAATCTACATCTGATTCAATACACTTTTTAGCCAGTGAAGGAGTTGCTAAAATAACGTCGATACGTAAACCACGGTTATCAGGGAAACCCTTTGAGCGATAGTCGAACCATGAGAATCGGTCATTTACTTCAGGATGCAATTGACGGAACGTATCCACAAAACCCCAGTCCATTAATGTCTTCAACCACTCGCGTTCTATAGGTTGGAATGAACATTTACCCGTTTTTAACCAACGCTTGCGGTTTGGCTCACCGATGCCGATGTCTAGTTCCGTTGGGCTAATGTTAATGTCGCCCATCACAATAACTTTCTCTTCATTGTTATGAGCATCGTTCAGATAAGTCATTAGGTCTTTATAGAATTGCTCTTTATATGGAAACTTCGTTTCATGGCTGATGTTGTCACCTTGAGGGAAGTAGCCATTTAATACCGTTACCTTTTCACCGTCGCTATCTTCAAAAGTCGCCATGATCATACGCTTTTGATGTTCTTCATTGTCGGTTGGGAAACCTTTCTGAACAGATATTGGCTCTTGCTTACATAACATAGCAACGCCGTAATGGGCTTTTTGACCATGGAAGTAAACCTTATAGCCCATAGCTTCAACATCTTCGATTGGAAAAGCTTCGTCATGAACTTTGATTTCTTGAAGGCCGATAACATCTGGTTGATGTTTATCAATAATAGCTTGCAGCTGATGAAGACGAGCTCTAAGGCCGTTGATATTAAAGCTAATAACTTTCATATGTTTTTATACCTCTTATAAACCTTTACGATTGCTTGTTGCTAAAGGGGCTGTCGATTTGGTGATTATCATGGTTAACTGTATTTAACCATGCTTAATGAGGTTTGTCGCCACTTTGCTGCCACTTGAATCGCCATGGTATAGGGCGTATTGAGTGACCGGATTAAAGGCCATTATGTCACTTAAATGGTTCGGGGAGAGTGAGCATAAATCATTGTTTACTCGATTTTTTGATGCCCTAAAATATTACCGCTGTTCATCAYAAAATGGCTGGCGAAAGTATGGCCCGCTTGACCCTTTGGTAAATCGGGTGTGGCTTTAATTAGCCACTTATGTTACGCACCATAACCATAACCATAACCATAACCATAACCATAACCAAAAAGCTTGTTATTCGTTGGCTTCTTTTCATTTCAACCACTTCATTACAATGTACCTCAGTGGCCAAACACCTGCCTGTATCAAAAAGGCAAAACCAGAATAACGTCACTGTGGGGAATAGTGACGAAGAGCCTCGAAATACAAAGATCGAATGACAAAATCCGGACGTTTCTATGAGGCAATTGAGCTACTTTTTTCGCCAAGTTTATCCAGTGAACGAAAAAGCTAAACTAGGTCTTAAGCCTTACGATACAAGAGATTTATTGATTGACTGAAACCAGAGTAAATGCAGTTAATCAGGATAGATGAAATTTCAAAAATTGAAATTATGGTCTTAAAGGATTGTGGTTGTGAACGTAATTGGTTGAATCTAAATGTTGGTGATGTTTTAGAAGGATCTCTTATGATTCTTAACAATCTGCTTGGGTGAGCTAGCAGACGTATTAAAATGTGAGCGACCAAATAATAAATTTAGACACTTTAGAGTAAGCAGAAAGGCAACCACAGCCATGTTAAGAACTAAGGTCGCCCTATGTTATAGGTGTTGGTCTTATAGTAAGAATTAACCGAACAAAGTTTTCGATTTCGGTATTATTCGAAGAACACTGGCTATGATCAAGCAAACTAAAAAACTGATCGTAGATACAATTAGAATTTGAAAGACTACAGGTATACTACTACTAGGAGAAATGAGATTAATATTCACTATATCCAATATAACAACATGCATGAAATATACAGGGAAAGTTATATCAGATACCCATTGTACTATTTTTGGTGATTCATGCTCTTTCTTTATGTTGATAAGGACAATAAATGCAGAAACTGAAGCAAAAAATACCGTTGGGCTAAAGTATTCATAAACGGTTTGTATAGGTAAATTTGACTGCGCAGATAATATCCAAGTAAATATGAAAGTGGCAGCAACAGAGAATAAGTAGACGTATTTTGCGATAGTTAAGTGCTTTGTGCTTATATGATGGATGTTGTTAGCATAGTTTGCAATCAGACCTCCAATCAAAAAGTATCCACCCCACCCCGAATAATTAGTGCCAATTGGAGAAGAAATGAATGGAATACTTATAAATACCGGTATACAGTTTACGATGAACCAAAATAGGAAAAAGTAAATTTGGTAGTCCTTTCTATGAACAAGTAGATCATAAATAACCTGCAATATTGGTATTAGCAAATAAACACCAATTAATGTGTAAATAAAAGTTAAATGGTACATTGCTGGCTTATATAGCATGCTTGTTATATCGACTGAACTACCAGTATGATATGAGAGGAACAACATATAAAATAGGCTCCAAACGCACAACGGGATAGCAAGTCGACTAACACGCTTTAATAATCTATTTATAGATACTTCTCTAGAGCCACTTTTAAGCAAGAGAGCTCCAGAAAGCATGACGAAAAGAGGGACTGAACAGCGAACGAAGGAGTTCATAAAATGTGCAGATAGCCAGTCTAAAGTATCTATTTGTCCATATTGATAAAAAAAAGGGCCACTCGTATGAATCAGGATGACACCAAATGTAGCACAAATTCTACAGACATCAGCGCCATAATGTCGGTTTAATTTATTGTTATTCATGTTTTATTGCCACTAAGCATTTTTTAATGTTGTATATTTCAACATAATTGTTTTCATATGTAACCAAGAATTAGATTAGAAATAAATATCTGTGAGGTTACCCTGTGGGCATTCTACTTCCAGAAGAAGCCTATTGCATTGTCTCAATGGAATATTTTTGCTTATGAGTGATTGGTTAAGTCATTGCTTTTAAATGGTGTAGTACCCTAGCTAATATTAAAGCTAAAAACGTTGATGAAGCTCCTTAATTGGAAAGTAATAGTGCAGCGATAAATATTAGCATTTTATAGCGTCATGACATAGTAGAGGCCAGAGGAAAAGGAGCCACTTAACTGCGTTGTTAACATTTTTGTAAACTTTAGATTGATATCTAAAATGGGTGTGATGTAATTGACTGCTTAAGCTATTCATAAGGTTATGAAAGTTATTTGGCTTACTATAAGGACGTAACAACGATGCAATCTCTTTCAGTACAGTGGAAAATCACACTGCTAGCAGGCTGTTGCTTGCTAATTACCTCTTTATCGCTCATTGGTTTTTCAATCTACAACGCGACTTCTAACCAGAAAGTTATCAAAGCGCAAAGCTCTGAATCGGTTATTGATAAGTCGCAGCAGCTACTTGCCTCTGTTTCACAACTCAATTCTAAAGAAGTTCAGCAATACGTAGATGAAGCTATTTATCGTGCAGAGATGCTGGCATCGACAGCTTTATTCTTAAAGAGTAACGCAGAAGAGAATTTTACTGCCAGTGAAGAGCTACGAACTGCTCTTGATGAAATGGTGCGTCAGTCTGTTATTGGTTTTGATTCTATTCAGGGAGCCTACTTAGTCTTCAAACCTAACTTACTTGACGGTGAAGATGATAACTACGTTGATGCTGACTATGTAGGTTCGAATGAAATCGGACGTTTTGCCCCTTACTGGAAACTTTCAGATGATGGTCAGAATGTYCTCGCGAATGTTATTTCAGAATCAACGTTTAACGAGAGTTCGAATAGCGAGCGTTTTTTCTGTCCGTTATCAAGTGGCGAAACCTGTATTAGTACACCAAAGCTGATCGAAAGTGGTCAAGGGC
>NZ_JAKJSW010000121.1:0-13123 GCF_050337375.1 Vibrio makurazakiensis
AAACAAGCATTTAGTGGTGCGAAAACGTTACTGGCTTTATTACGCTCTGACTTTTATGAGCGGTGCAAGAAGACAGATATTTACAGTTTTTGCCGGCTTTTTGATGGTAGAAAAGTTCGGCTATTCTGCCGCTGACATTACCTTACTGTTTTTGATTAATTATCTGTTTAACTTCTTGTTCGCCAAACGTATTGGTAAATTCATTGGTGTTGTTGGTGAGCGCAAAGCCCTGATGTTTGAATACATAGGTTTGATAGGGGTGTTTGTTGGATATGGCTTAGTTCAAAGTGCTGAATGGGCTGCGGCGCTATACGTGGTTGATCATTTGTTTTTTGCGCTCGCACTGGCTATTAAAACGTACTTCCAAAAAATAGCCGACCCTGCTGATATGGCCTCAACTGCCGGTGTATCGTTTACTATCAACCATATTGCAGCCGTTGTTATTCCTGTTGTGTTTGGTGTGATCTGGTTATCGTCACCTTCGACGGTATTTTATATAGGTGCTGCGATGGCTGCGGTGTCTTTGATATTGTCACTTAACATCCCTATGCAGCCAGAATCGGGTAACGAAGTTCGTTTTTTTAGTTGGCGTTAACGAAGTTATTCTTGATAGAAAGTGGGATTCAAATAAAGCCGTCAGCATAGAGCTGACGGCTTTTTCATTATTGAGCTAAGCGTATTAAAACGCGATATTAAAACGGGTATATCTGAACAGGGACACTTTGGTACAGTGAGAAACTAACGAAGTGAATCGCCAACATTAGCGGCGCATTGTTACCTGATTAAAGTCGATCCAGCCATTGGCGAGCAGATCCATCGGGTTGACAGTATCTGCCTGATTCAGCTGCTGCTTTACATGGAAAATAGGGCGATAAATACCGAAGTTGATTAGCTGCGCTTCGATTTCAAGAAAAGCTTGCTGTCTGAGTGTCGGATCTTTCAGTTTCCATAGATTTTCAATCTGCTGATCTCGCCATGCTTTCAGCTCGGTCGGTAAGCAAACTTCTAGCGTGATATTGGCTTGTAACCACCCCATCCAACTACTGTCTAAATTATCTGAAAAAACCTCGCCGGTGATGATGATATCGGCCTGGGTCAGGTTTTCTTCTAAGCAAAAGTCAGGAAATTCGAGTACTTGATATTCACTGTGAAACCCAAGTTTATTCAATTCTTCACAATAGAACTTGGCCATTTTTATATGATCGAAGAGTTGGTAGGTCAGTATCTTGATGGTGTGCTTTGGTTTTTCAAGATTGCGTGAAAATTGATATATCTTTTGACTGTTATTGACCGTCGAAGGCTGACCCTCAGGGGATGAAAGCATACTAGTCGCCAGGCCGATTTCATCGGTTGAGATACTCTTTGGAGTTCCTAATAATTGCAGTAATACGCTGAGTTGCTGTCGATTATTTAGGGAGCCTAACCATGCTTGTTTATTCGGGTTAAGAAGGGCGTACTCGCAGCCTTTTTCCCACTGTTCTGATTCTTGAAAGTTACGATCTTCAGATTTTTGGTAATGTTGGTGAGCATGGACAATGTCACAGTGTAGGTCGAAGCTCTTGGCCTGATCGCCAATATTCCACATTTCAACACCGTCTATCCAAGGTCTTAATCCATGATAATGCTTAAAAACGGTCAGGCGAGTGAGCCATTCATTTTGTTCTGAGAGCTCGAAACTCCCGCTGCCAATCACTTTACCGTCGGCTACTTTGGCGATACCTGAGGAAGTGCCCGTCAGAAGTGTTTCTAAATAACTCGCTGTCGACTTCATTTCAATTGAAAATCGTAAGTCGTCAATAATGTTGAACTGTGAAATGCAGTGATACTGAAGACTCATTTGATGATCTTCGTTGATTAGGCGTTCAAAGTGTTTGATTACATCATGTGAATTAAGCGGAGAACCATCGTGGAAAACGAGGTCTTTTCTAAGCGTAAAATACCAAGTATTACCTTGTTGGTACCAGTGAATCGCAAGGTCGCCTTGAAATGTGTTTGATTTAGTATCAAACCGGAGCAGATTACTATACAGGTAGCTAGCGATATGGCTTTCTGTTCGTCTAGATATATGAATGGGGTCAAGGCAATGCGTCCCACGGTAAAACGGGATTTGCAATATATCCAGTGTATCGGGCGAGTCTTGATAACGCCCGATGTACCCGAGTAAGAATAGATCACGTTTGTTTGGTTCAATCAGCTCTAGAGCTTGTTCTACCTTATGTTGTGAGAGTAATTCATCGGTTCTTTTCTGCAAAATACCGTCGAGGTTTTGTAGTAGCGCTACCTTAGGTAAGTTGCCACGTCCGACGCCAGATTCCCACTCTATCCAACCTTCTTTGACCAGTTTCTTTATCACTAATTGCGCGTTACGACGCGTACAACCTAACGCTTCAGTAAGTTCATCTAACGCTAAATGCGTGGGTTTATTTATCGTAAGTCGCGACCGAAGAAAAAACAGAGCCTTCCAGTAATGCATAAAGGTGAAATCCTTATTTTATCTTTCTATTTTTATTCATCTTTTAATTTCGATAATAGAGTTATTCAGATGTTTTTAAAAGGAAAGAAAAATGGAAACGATTCAGCCAGCTTCACCTCTACGTTCGATATGGAAATCTCCCAGTTTTGTGGTGTTGTTCTCTAGTGCGTTCTTTGTCGCGTTTGGTTCAAAGGTGTATGACTTAGCTTTGCCGTTATTGGTGTTTGAACTGACACAGTCTTCTCAAATGATGGGGTGGATGCGAGCCGTAGAGTTTTTACCCAACTTATTACTCGCACTATTCATTGGTGTTTGGGTCGATAAGTTTAATAAAAAGCGTTGGTCACAATGTATGTTGATAGGTCAGTTTATTACGCTTATCGCTTCTTATAGCGCCGTTCGTTGGCTTTCAGAGCCTCTGTATGTGCTGTTCCCATGTGCCTTTCTTATGATGGCGTTTAATTATGGCTACCATAATGCACGTATGGCGATGTTGAAGAGTGTGTTACCGCAAGAGCAGCAGAATACCGCAACAGCAAGGATGAGCTCGTTATATAGCTTTTTGGAAACGGTAGGGCCGGTTTTATCTGGTGGGTTACTTTTATTGTCTGCTTTGCACAATGCATTTCTTGGTGTCGCTGCACTCTATTTATTGGCGTTCTGGCAGCTAAATAAACTGAACCTCGACACCACCGCTGCGAATACTCAGCAACCGATATGGAGCGCTTTAAAAGAAGGATGGCAGGTGCTGAAAGCAAACTCCAATATGTGGCACATTACATTAGCCGTTATGGTGATCAATACCACGGGAGCGGTCTTTTGGATTCAAGCCATTTACTTTGCCAAAGCTGAACTGGCTCTGACTCATTTGGACGTTGGCTATTTGATTGCGGCTTCTGGTGTTGGTGGTTTAATTGGCTCTTTTACTGCCGATAAAGTTCGTCAGAAAGTGGGGCTGGGTGTATTACTTATTTTGTCTATTGGTCTAGAAGCGGTTGGTTTCTTATTCCCTGTTCTGTTTGTTGAAACGTGGGCGCTTATGGCTGCTTTCTTTTGGGTAAGCTCTATTGGTATTTACWGTAGTATTTGTATCTGGAGTTATCGCCAAGAAGCTTTCGATGAAAAGTACCTAGGGCGAGTTGCGGGGATCACTGGTTCATTGTTTAAATTACTCATGCCTTTTGGGCTAGCGGCCTCGGGTTACCTGGTTTCAAGCTTTAGCACACAAACTCTATTCATTCTTTGTTTTGTTGTGCAACTTCTTGCCGCATTGGGCTTGATGGTGACACGCGTTAGGGCTATTTCTTGATTGTTTCTCAAGTCGACTTTTGGAGTGGAGAAGCTTAGAGCGGATAAACTGTGAAATGTAGAAAAAGTAGTAGCGAGAAAGTAGAAACTTATAGCAACTTTGGGCACTGATTGTTGAAGGTTATATCCGTTCGTGCCCATACTGACGGTATTCGAATGATTTGCATGGGTGACAGGAGCTGTATTTGAAAAATACTATCGATTTGAATTTGTATCGGTTTTTAGACCTACTTTATGAACAGAAAACGCAAGCGAAAGTCTGCCACGTTTTAGACATTAGTCGAGCGACGTTTAATCGTCATTTATCGGATTGTCGTGATTTATTTGGCAATGAATTATTTATTGCGACCAAAGGTAACTATGCCCCAACACTCTTCACCACGCAGCTTATGTCTGTGGTCAAAGAACCGTTAGAGCAGCTCGAACAGGTTCAGCAAATCTCCCAATCTTTTGAAGGGACGGACTCTAATATTGAGTACGTTTTCCATGCTGCAAATCCATTAAGCACTCTGCTTACCGTGCCTTTACTTAAAGGGCTAACGAGTGAAGAACAAGCGCCTAAAATTTCCATGATGGACTGGTCGCTAGAAGGTGTGGAGTTTCCGAAATCCGGTTCTTTGGCTATTGGTATCTCTGGCTTTCCGAATGAAATTAACGATCGCATTGTTGAAAGAAAAGTAGGGACATTAGAACTGTATGTCTATGTTTCTGACAGTCACCCGCTGGCAACCGAGCCGTTGGTTGATCTGGCTTGTTTAGAAAACCATGACACCGTTCGTGTTTCTATGGGGACCATGGACTCCAATTCTTATTACGAGCGGTTACGGAAACGAACAGGGGTAACGTTAGAACAAAAGCTAACGGTTGCATCGATATTTTCAGCTCTTGAGTGTGTTGAGGTCAGCCAATATGTTTTCGTGAGCTTCAATATGGAAGAAGGAACTTACCCAAGTGGCGTTCGGAAAATTCCAATCAGTTTTAAAGGTGAGCGAGTCGAGTTTGACGTTGGAATGCAATACCACCGAGCTTGCTACCAACACCCTATAATCAAACGCATTGAAACGATCTTATCGAAAACCATCGCTTTGGTCTGATAGCTTAGCGTTTGCATAAAGAAATGCCCCTGAGACTTTTAGTTAGAAAAACATCGTCGTCAGGGGCTTTTTTATATTGAGATATTTATTTTACAAGCTCAACATCGCTTGGTTTCCAAGTTTTGTCATACCATGCTTCTTGCGGGCCATATAAGCGTAAAATAGTGAACCAACCTTTACCTGGTACGGTTTCAATCCAGTTYGACTCTTTCCCTTTTGGTGCTGTCGGACCAAAGTAAAGATCTACAGAGCCATCCGCATTTTTCTCTAACTTATCGCGCTGATTGTTTTTGCTCGGCCATGGTTGTCCTGTCTGTAACTCTGATCGCGTTTGCGGGTCATAAGCCACGACTGACCAGAAGTTTTTCGCCGGAACATTCGCCGGTATGTTCAGTTTGTAAGTTTTGCTGCCATCTAAATAATCGCCACCTTTAGATTTATCAACCAACGCGTACTGAGAGCCTTTCTCTATCATTTTCAGCGCCATTGCTGGCGTGTTTACGGTTGCCATGTAGAAGAAGTAAGTACGAGCATCTAAGTTGCGTCCACCTTCTCCTTTATCTACTAACCACTGATAGTCTTTACCAATGAATGCCGTTTTCCATAATCGGTCGTCATAGATATATGCGCCTTTGTCTCTAGGTTGAAAGATCAGAGAGCGAGCTGTGGCATTGCCGATCGCGACACCGTCTTTCATCAATTTTTGCATACGAGCATCAGGTTCAAATGGCTTGTTTTTTTGGATGCCGATGCTCGACATCAAACCGCGTAATTCTGGGTCAATAAAAGAGATAGGCTCTTTATCTAATACGGATTTTAGCTCGGTGAAGAAATGCTCGTCATTGGCATGAATGGTATTGAATGACTTACCGCTTCCCGAAATGAATTCCATCTTAGGTTGGTCGTTTTTCTTCGCCAACGGATAAATTTTTAGCTTTTCTTTGTAAGCGGTTACCGCTGCGTCTGTTTTCCCATCTTTCAAGAACCCTCGAGCAATAAACCAGTTGGTGTAACTTGTAGAGCGAGAAACAAAGTAACCTTCTGGAACTTCGCCTTTGTAATCAGGTGGCAGAATTAAGTATTTGCCTCCTTTACCTTTATCTGGCCCCACAATACCTAAATCGGTGACGAAGCGGAAAAAGGCGTCGTTGACTGTGGTTGGCCCCATGCCTTCGGGTACTTCAATCACTGTCGGGCCGTCAGTTTCCAAGTCTAGGAATGCTGATGCATAAACGGTATCGGTGTTACCGGTTAAGAAAAGAGGGTTTGAGTCCATTAAATTGTCGAATACCACCACTTGATTTGACGATGTCACGCCCAATTCTTCATGGCCGATTCGTAGTGCTTCAATCGATGCCATTGGAATTGCATTCAAGAACACTTCTGTAGAGCGAATTGTATCTAGGTTGTCGTAAATCTTTTGCGTAGTTTCAAGAGTCGGTGCGCCATCTGAAAAGTTCAGTGTGCCAATGCTGGTTTCCACAGTGTCAGGGGTCATGATGCTAGCTGGAATATCGGTATTGTATTTGTCAGTAGCGAGTACCTGATTTGAGAGAATGATACTGGTCGCTAATGCTAGAGCCTTTAATTTGGATTTAAGCATGTGTTCACCTTACGGGTTGATTTCGATGGGTTAACTATATGCTAGCTCATAAAAAATATTTGATATCTGATAGGCTCAAAATTGAGCACTGAAACAAAACAAAAAAGCCACTATGAGAAGTGGCCTTTGTTTTTCAATGATTTATTGAGGATAAATTACCTTAGAAATTGAAACTTGCTGTGATTTTGAAGACGTCTTCTTCGAATGGCTTAGTACCGCTACTGGTGGGGATCATCGCTGAATCGTTGATCTTGCCATAGTCCATTGTTAAGCCGATCATTCTCCAGTTAACTGTTGCTCCGACCGAGGCATAAACGTTGTCGATATTAATGTCGCTTTCTGTGGGTTGGTCGAAACGAACATCGGCATTTAAGTAATTGAGCCCCACTTTAGGAATGATATCGAACTCCGCCACTTCAAACTTATATCCAATATTAGAATACAGTCCCCATGCGTCTTGCGAATTCGGCTGCGCTAAATCTACGGCTTCAGTCCCCAACATAAAGCCACCGCCAACCACAATATTGTTCGGGAGTTCACGGCTATAGCCTAAAGTTACCAACTCTTGATCTCCGATAAAGGTAGCACCAGCTTCGATAGAGTTACTTTTGTCATTCGCTAAAGCCGGTAATGAAAAGCAAACCGACGTAGCAACGATTGCAGGAAGGAATAAGGCGTTCTTTTTCATGGTATTTCTTTTCTCATTTTGGGTGAATGAGAAGAAGCTTACTGAAATGATAAGCTAAAATTTGAGTGCCCAAACAATCAAATTTGAGTTCACTTTATGCTGACAAAATGGGTATGAAATTGACAATAAATAGAGCAATAGAAGTGGTTAATGAACTGAGGATTGTGTTCAGTTCATTAAAGTATCGGGAGAGAAGGTATTCGATCTATGAGGTTTAGTTCGGTGGTTACTTTCGTTTTTAAATTCGGTTATCACCACCGCTATATGCGACTATTTGGCTTATTTCACTCAGGCTTCGCCCTGACTCTTGTTGCCATTGATTGAAGGCTTTATTGGCAGCTAAGTGGGCGCGTTTGGTATCTCTGCCACTGTCTATGACACCGGTACTGCGTAGGTGAGACTCTACGTCTGAAGATAAAATGAAGGTATCCTTTCCCATCTGACGAAGTGCGTAGGCGCCTGTATTTCCGCCCAAACGCTTACCGTGTTTTTTTAAATATCCCCAAAGCTCTGTGATATTTTCAGAAGGCCAATCGGCAACTAACTCTGAAAAAGAGTCGGCCTCTTGTCGCGCTTGCTTGATCATGGAAGCGTTCGCGGGAATGGTCATCACTTTGGTTAAATGACGAATAATACGAGGGTCTTGTGCTTTTTGTTCCCACATTTCGTTCGGGAGTAATAGCATTTTTTCGATATCAAAGTTGAAAAACACCTCTTCGAAATTAGGCCACTTCTTACGAACGACATCCCATGATATTCCACATTGAAATACTTTTTCGGTAAAAATGGCGAGCCAGCGGTCATCGGATATTTGAGCTAATTCTTCACGTGATAAAGGAGCACGAACGATGCTTTCTAGTTGCGCCTCACCTCCTTTTCGGTGTGCAGCTCGGTCGTAGATATTTTGAAATTTTTCTTGAGGCATAACTTTGCTTTGCTATAAGGAAATGGTCGTCAATAGTAGCGCTATCTCAAAAAAATAAAAGTTAACTCTAAAGGACATCTATTCAAGAAAGAGCAAAATTTTGTATGTGCTATGTTTAATGCATAACAAAAACAGAGGGATAGAGAATGGAATTTGACTGGGTTGAATGGTTTGGCTACTTAGCGTCTTTAGTTGTATTGGTCTCGCTGACCATGACATCGATCGTCAAACTAAGAGTGATTAATTTCATTGGTTGTCTGTTGTTTGCTGCCTTTGCTTTTTTTATCGACTCGTGGCCAACAATGTTGATGAACTTAGGGATCGCGGCAATCAACGTTTATTATCTTTATAATATTCATCACACCAAAGAGAATTTCAAACTGATTTCAGCTTCTGTTGAGTCTGAGTATTTTGATCACTTCATTAATACTAACCAGGCGGATATCGAGCAACAGGCTTCTATCAAAGCAATAAAAAGTGCAGACACTTCATTTTATATGCTGCGAAACAACAGCATTGCTGGAGTGCTGGTCGGCAACAAAACGTTAGATGGCACTATGGAGATTTTGCTTGATTACGTGACGCCAGAATATCGCGATTTCAAGTTAGGCCAATACTATTACGAGGCACACCCTGAAGTGATGAAAGCGCGAGGGATCTTATCTTTACAAGCAACGGCAGCAAATGAAGATCATCGTCGTTACTTGCAGACGGTTGGCTTTCATTTTCATGTTGAATCTGATGGAAGTGAAGTTTTCACCAAAAACCTATAACTGGGCAGATCATTCATAATAAGCGCGATAATCGTTAAAACTCGCTCCAAAAAATTAAAGCGTTAACCTTATCGGTGAGCGCTTTATTTTTGTTGGAATATTCGTGGTCTAACTTTTAACTTTGTTATGAAGCGTGAACTTTCGTCCAGCTGTGATACCAGTGAATTAAACTGTCCAGAGGTTTCGGCGGGCAAATAAGAAACCCTTGTACTTGCATCTCTTTATAGTGTTTTTCTAGATAACGGAGCTCTTCTATGGACTCCATTCCCTCTGCAATTAAAGTGAAATTTAAGCTTTCAGCAATGTCCGAGAGTGATTGAACGACGACTTGATTAAAAACATCATCATGTATGCCAAAAATTAGGCTGCGGTCTATTTTTAGTTCTGAAAATGGAAGGTGTTTAAGCTGTAGTAAGTTGGTAAAGCCCACTCCAAAGTCATCTAAAGAAAGCCCAAAGCCTCGTAATCGGAATCGATTCAATGACTCTAGTTGATCGATCGTTTTCACCGCGTATTCTTCGGTTATTTCTATAACAAACTGCTCACGGGCGACATGCTTATTATCAACCCACTCGCAAAGCTGTTCTACATAGTGGCTGTTAAGTAGTTGGCTAGGGGAGAGGTTAAGCCCGATATGTAGGCTATGACCGAAGTTGTGGTTGAGCTGTTCACAATCTACTAGCACCTGTGAGATAAGCAGGTCGGTGATTTCATTCAGCAGGTTGTATTGTTGGGCTACATTAATGAATCGCCCGGGCAAAATGGCATTGGTTTCTCCCGGTTTGCATATGCGGGCAAGAACCTCAACCCCCTTCACTTTTTGAGTTTGTATGTCGACTTTCGGTTGGTAATAAGGCGTGATCCAACGGTTTTCTATACAGGTAACCAGTTCTTCGWAACTGAGTTCGGTGTGTTCTGGGTTACGACGTAAGTTGAGTTGGTGAAGCTTCCCTAAAGCGCTTCGTAGGTGTTTAAGGTCAATAGGCTTCGCTATGTTACCGATTAAGTGAACCTGGTGCTGGCGAGCAATATGGGCAGCCAAACTGATGACTCGTGTATCCATTTCCGAAATGATGCATACCCCACCTCGATAATCCATTTCTCCCAGCTGTTTAATAACTTCCATACCATCGACATCTGGCATATTGAGATCGGTAAAAACGGCGCTGTATTTGTCTGGGTGGCGTTTAATATGTTCAAGGGCTTCACGAGGATGGGAAGACGTGACCACATTGGCGAACCCTAATTCGTGAAGCATAGATTGCATCACCATCAATATGGCGGGAGAGTCGTCGATGACGACAATTTGTTTCTGTTTCATAAGCCAACAACCTTAACAATGCGGGTACCTAGACGTTTTTATTTGTTGTTCATTATTATTTTTTATTTACGAAAGGGTAATCTGAGGTTCTTATTGATTGTATTTATTATCTTTTTTGATTCAGTTCGCCCGTTTCTAGTTTAAAGCTAGTTGAAATTAGCCAATTAGCAATAGCACCCTAAATATAAGTGTTGTTTCATATTGATTGTGTGGGGTCAGTTTTAAGGTGAGTGTAAAAATTGAAGTGGTGTTTTTCCTGTTTGTTGTTTGAAGAATGCAATGAATGCACTGTCACTTGAGAACTCGAGCTGATACGCCACGTCATTGACTTGATAACTGGAGGACAACAGTTCGATTGCTTTTAACAAACGCCATTGCTGACGCCAAGCTTGATAAGACATACCCGTTTCTTTGGTGAAGATCCGAGAAATGGTTTTACTACTGGCACCCACTTGTTCACTTAATCGGTGCAAACTGGGCGCGTTTGTCGTTTGCTGGCTCAGTTGCTTAACCCACGCGGTTAAGCGCCTGTCAGTCGGGTAAGGCAACGCCAAATGGTATTCGGGAGCATGTTCGAACTCTTCTAGAAAAAGCGCTGTAGTGTTAACCGTTTCACTTTCATTTTTATCCCATGGCCAAAAAGCCATACGCTCAATCAGAGCTTGAAGTAAAGGGTTTACCTCGACGATCCGCATTCTTGGCTCGACGTTACGTGTTACTTCAACATCAAAGTGAAGCGAGCGATATTCCACAACGTTTGTCATTGTAATGCAGTGGTTAGTGCCTGATGGAATCCACATTGCTCTGGTTGGCGGCAACACGCACTTCACCTCATCGAGCATGACCGTCATACAGCCTTGTGGCGCATACAATAGTTGCGCCTTTATGTGTTGGTGCATCCCAGAATCGTGTTTGCCAACCCTTGCTGCAACTCCAATCACAGAAGCATTCAGGATATCTACGTCAAAAGGTGTAGATTCGTCAATCAGTGCCATTGTCTTAATCTTGATGTTTTTTGTCTTAGTTATGTTATTTGACAATAACAGAACTCTTTACACTGCGCTCATATTTAACAAAAAGAGCAGATGAAATG
This sequence comes from Vibrio makurazakiensis, assembly GCF_050337375.1. Classification (NCBI taxonomy): domain Bacteria; kingdom Pseudomonadati; phylum Pseudomonadota; class Gammaproteobacteria; order Vibrionales; family Vibrionaceae; genus Vibrio; species Vibrio makurazakiensis. The sequence goes on from NZ_JAKJSW010000121.1 coordinate 11,279, forward strand.
AAAACGAAACCTTCGATTTGGCTCATGGTTACCTTGATCATGTTTCCGCAAATCGTTGAAACAATCTATAGCCCGGCACTGCCGCATATTGCACGTGGTTTCGATGTGTCCGTTGCGCTAGCAAGCCAGACTTTATCCATTTACTTTTCGGCATTCGCTGTAGGCGTATTAGTGTGGGGGATTGTCTCTGACTATTTAGGCCGAAGAAAGACCATGTTATTGGGGCTAGCGGTTTATGGTATTGCCGCGATTGGCGCAGTGTTTACTACGGACTTTGAGAGCTTGATGGTGATGCGCGGACTGAGTGCTTTTGGCGCTGCGGTAGGGTCGGTAGTAACTCAAACAATCTTACGCGATAGTTACGATGGAGAGTCATTAAGTAAAGTCTTTACCTATATGGGCATAGGCATCTCGTTCAGCCCCGTGATTGGAATGATGTTGGGTGGCGTTTTGGCTGAGTATAACGGCTATCAAGGCGTATTTGTTGCGCTCAGTATGCTGGCTTTGATGCTGTGGAGTGCGTGTTTAGTTCGGTTACCTGAAACGAAATCGACGTCTTCACAGAAGAGTTCACTTATAAAACTTGCTAAGAATATGAGCCAAGATATCGCTTTGTGGCGCAGCACAGCATTAGTAGCATGTTTCAATATTATGCTGTTTTCTTATTACTTACAGGGACCGTTTATTTTTGAAAACCTTGAGCTCGGTTCAAGTGAGTTTGGTCAAAGCGGCATCGTGCTTTCACTCGGTACATTGTTAGGAAGCATCGCCAGCAAGAAGCTTTTAGGTAAGGTGCATTTTGGAATTCAAATGGATTCGAATGGCTTAGTGCTATTGGCTTCTGTGTTATCGGTATGTGGTGCATTCGGCATCTGGTTATTGCAAGACACACTTTGGTTTTTAGCTGCGATTATCCTGGTCGTGATGGGGTTTGGTATCGGTATGCCAAATGTTTTGAGCCACGCCTTAGTGAGATATAAAGATCAAGTAGGCAGTGCCGGTGCGCTCTTTGGATTGATGTATTACTTAATCATAGGTTCGGGCTTAGGTCTGGTTGGGTTAGTGCAAAACTTGGGAGGAACACTATTGCTTGTTTCTGTTATTGCACTGCTGCTTGTAAGTACTTTGTCGTTTAAGAAAGTAGGGCAAATTCAAGCTGAAGCTTAATGTTGCGAGTCATCTATGAGCGAGTAAGACAAAACTATAAACAAGTTTGATAGATTATTCGTGTAAACCAGTAGTACCAATAAGAGACACACTTTGATGACGACGTATCAAAGTGTGTCATGCTATTAGTTTGTGACGAACTGTTCATAGCGAGCCGATTTTAGTGATTTGCTAGGTGCTCACACATGAGGTCGCAGATTTGTTTATACAGCTCTTTATTTAAAGACGTAAACGAGTGTTCCACGGTGGTAATCAAACCATATTGATAGCGCGGCAAATCGATGATTGGGCGAGCAACAACATTCGGGTAATGACCACCGCGCAATAGCACACTATTTACTATCGAAATGCCTAATTCAGCAGAAACCAGTGAACACGCCACGTCGACTGAATGGGCTTCGACAATGATATTGGGAATGACATGGTGACGTTGGAAAAATTCATCGATGTCTTTCCTTGATCCGCTCTTCTTACCTAGCAAAATCAGCGCTTCGCCATGAAGTAGCTCAGCACTTATTGTATGGTGTTCTGTCAGGGCGTGAGATTTTGGCATGATGCAAGTTGAGGTGCCAGAAGCGACCGGCGTGTAGTTAAATCTCGGGTTGTTGTAGATCCGCGTAAATCCAATGTCTGCTTTTCCCGATTCGACACATTCCTCAATAAATGAGTAGCTTCCGG